>JBAUOM010000195.1:0-7422 GCA_049579765.1 Xanthobacteraceae bacterium | reverse complement strand
GAACTCGGCGAGCCGGCGGGCCAGCGTGCGGCGCGCTTCGTAGATGCGGCGAACCTGCCGCTCGCTCAACGTGATGCCGTGCCGGGTGAAGACCAGGGCGACGAACCACGCGACCGAATGGCGGCTGCGGCTGCTGTAGAGCATCGGCACCGCCGGCCAGCGCGCCACGGTCTGATCGATCAGGACGGGGATGGCGATGTCGCGGGTGAAGTCATTCACCACTTGGCTGCCGCGGGACGGATAGCCGATCGGGAGCGGCGGACGGGTGAGCGCACGCTGCGCGTAGGCGCGAAGCTGCACCGGAAGCTCGCCGAAGCGATCCGTGTCGATGTGGGCGTGAATGGCGGTGCGCAACGCATGGTCGGCCGGCGCGTGACCGCCATCGGCCATGGCAACGATGGTGGCCACGTCCAGAGCCGCGCAGTCACCGGCCAGCAATTGCCGATAGAGATCGTTCTGTACCGCGAGATGCCCGGCTTCCGAGCCGAGCACGGCGGCCATCAGGCCGTACCAGTGATCGACCGTCGCGATGATCTCCGTCTCGACGGCCTCGGTGTAGCTCGCCGGGATCAGGTTGGTCGGGATCGGCGGTCGCGGCTCGCGCTTGCGCTTCCTCATCGCGCGCGCTCCGGGCGGCCGCCGCATCTGCGGGACACGGTGCGGGACATTTTCCGGCCGCAAAACAGTAAGGTATTGACAAAGCATGGATAAAGCTTTGTCTGCGGGGCGGCTGGATTCTTGTTGTTTACAGGAGCGGGTTGCAATCAAGACGCGATGCCCGCCGGCGTGGTCGTATCGGCCCGTGACCTCGCTCCTGCCGGAGCGCGCGACGAATCGCGCCCGCGCAGGCGTCACGCCGCGCCGTTCTCGTGCAGCACGTCGAACGCGACGCGGTGCGCCTCGTTCGCGGCCGGGATCCCGCAATACATGGCGACCAGGAGAAGGATCTCCTGGATCTGCTCCGCGCTGCAGCCGTTGCCGAGCGCCCCCTTGACGTGGACGCGCAGCTCGTTCGCGCGCCCAGCCGCGGCCATCATCGCGACCATGGCCAGCGACTTCGTCGCCGGCGGCAGCGCCGAGCGGCTCCAGACGTCGCCGTAGGCATAGGCGTTGATGATGTTCTGCAACGGCTCGCCGAAAGCGCCGAACGCGTTCATGCGCTGTTCCACGGCGTCGTGGCCGAACATCTCGCGGCGAAGCTTCAGGCCTTTTTCGTGCAGATCACGCGTATCCATCGTTGTCTCCGGCAGGCTGCGCTCAAAAGCTGGCTCGTCGCTGCGCAGCGATTGTTGCCATGACACGACGTGCCGCTCAGGTTTTCAACGAAAAAGCGGAGCGATCGCCCCGCGGCAAGGGCTTAGACGCCGTGCGGCGCCAATGCTAGGCTCCGCATGCGAGGCGACCTGCCGACCGTTCGGCCAACAACGACGTTACTGCGGGGGAAAACGCCACATGCAGTTCGGCATCTTCGACTACATCGACGACCGCGGCGAGACGCTGCAGAAGACCTACGAGGAGCGGCTCGCCCTGCTGCAAGCGGCCGAGGCCGCCGGCTTCTACGGCTATCACCTCACCGAGCACCATGCCACGCCGCTGTCGATGACGCCGTCGCCGAGCGTGTACCTCGCGGCCGCCGCGCGCGAGACGCGGCGCATCCGGCTCGGCGCGCTGCTCTATCTGCTGCCGCTCTATCATCCGCTGCGGCTCTTGGAAGAGCTCTGCATGCTCGATCACCTCAGCGGCGGGCGGCTCGACATCGGCGTGGGCCGCGGGATCTCGCCGATGGAGTTCGAGGCCTACGACATCGACTTCGACAAATCGGGGACCGACTACGAGCATGCTTTCAACGTGCTGCACCAGGGCTTCACCCAGGACCGCATCGATTACGTCTGCGATCGCTACCGCTTCAAGGACGTGCCGGTGGTGATCCGGCCGCTGCAGCGTCCGCATCCGCCGTTCTGGTACGGATTGCGCGGCGACCATGGCCCGGTGTTTGCGGCCCAGCGCGGGATGCACGGCGTCACGCTCGGGCCCGACGAGAAGGTCGCCAGGATGCTGGCGACCTTTCGTGCGCACTGGATCACCTATGCGGAAGATCGCAAGCGATCCCGCTCTCCGGTCGACACGCCGCATTGCGGTGTGATGCGTGCGATGTTCATCGCCGATTCCGATGCCGAAGCCGAACGCATCGCGCGGCCGGCCTACAAACGCTGGTTCGACACCCTCGCCTGGCTGTGGGTCGAGCGCGGCACCTTCCCGCCGATCTCGATCTCGGCGGATTACGACCAGTCGAAGGCGGCGGGCACCCTGGTGGTGGGAAGCCCGGACACGGTCAGGCGCATCCTGACCGCGCAAGCCGAACGCATCGGGCAGAGCTACCTGGTGCTGATGTTGGCCTTCGGCTCGCTCACGCATGCGCAGGAGATGCGTTCGCTGCGCCTGTTCGAGACCGAGGTCATGCCTGCGCTCGCGGGGATGAACGGCGCGGAGGCGGCGCCGGCCGCGGCGCTCGCGACCGCGTCATGACCTCCGGATCGTTCGACTTCGCGCCGCTGCTGCGGCCCGGGCTTCCGCCGCCGGCGCCCAAGTGGGCTGGCCTTGCAAGATACGACTTCACCGGCGGCAACAACGACGCCGAGCAGGTCCCCGTCGAGGAACTCATGGCCGCCGCCGCCGCGGTGCTGGCGCGCGAGGGCCGAACGCTTGCGACCTACGGGCTCGAGAGCGGCCCGCTCGGCTATCTGCCGCTGCGCCGCTTTCTGGTGGAGAAGCTCGCGCGCACGGCCGGCATCTCCTGCACGGTCGGCGAGCTGCTGATCACCTCGGGCTCGCTGCAGGCGCTCGATCTCGTCAACGGCACGCTGCTGGCGCCGGGCGACACCGTTCTGATCGAGCAGGACAGCTATCAGGGCTCGCTCACCCGGCTCTCGCGCCTCAAGGTGAATGCCGTGGGCATCCCGCTCGACCGCGACGGCATGCGCGTCGATGCCGTCGCCGCCGCGCTCGCCGACCTCGCGCGCCGCGGCATCCGTCCCAAATACATCTACACCATCCCGACGGTGCAGAATCCGACCGGCACCATCCTGCCGGAGGAACGGCGGCTGGAGCTGCTGAAGCTGGCGCAAGCGTACGGCGTGCCGGTCTTCGAGGACGACTGCTACGCCGACCTGATCTGGGATGGCCGCCGCCCGCCCGCGCTCTACGCCATGAGCCAGCGCGGAGGCGTCATCCATATCAGCTCTTTTTCCAAGTCGATCGCACCGGCGCTGCGGGTCGGCTATATCGTGGCGCCCTGGGACATTCTCTCGCGCATCCTCGCGCTCAAGACCGATGCCGGCTCCGGCGCGCTGGAGCAGATGGTATTGGGCGAGTTCTGCGCGCGCCATTTCGTCGAGCACGTGCCGAAACTGACGCGCGGCTTGCGCGCCAAGCTCGAGACCCTGATGGAGGCGCTCGCCGAGCATTTCGGAACGGCGGCCGAGTTCGAGGATCCCAGGGGCGGCATCTTTCTGTGGGTCAAGCTGCCCGATGTCGTGGACACGCAAAAGTTGGCGCAGGCGGCGCGGGCGAGCGGCGTCGCGATCAATCCGGGGCCGGACTGGTCGACCGACAAGGAGCACGGGAGAAGCCGGATGCGGCTGTGCTTCGCCAATCCCTCGCACGAGGCGATCCGCCAAGGCATTGCCGCGCTCGCCGACGTCTGCCGGCGCGAGTTCGGGGTACCGGTGCGAATCGCCAATGTGGAGCAGCGGGTACGCGCGTAGCTCAGATCACCTTGTCGCGCCGTAATTCCGCAATCGCTGCGGCGTCGAGCCCGAGCTCCCCGCTCAGGATTTCCTCGTTGTGCTGCCCGAGCGTCGGCGGCGGGCGCCGCACCGAGCAGGCGGTGTCGGAAAACTTGAACGGAATCCCGAGCATGCGCAGGCTGCCGATGCTGGCATGCTCGACCGTCTCGATCATGCCGCGCGCGGCGGTGTGCGGGTCGTCGAGCGCTTCGGCGACCGAGTTGATCTTGCCGCAGGGAACGCCCACCGCCTTGAGCTTGGCGAGCCAGGCCTCAGCGTCGTCGCGCGCGAGCGCCGCGTTGATCAGGCCGTCGATCAGGGTGCGGTTCTCCACCCGGGCCCGGTTGCTGGCGAAGCGCTCGTCGGCCGCCCATTCGGGATGTCCGAGCACCTCGGCGGTGCGCGCGAACTGGCGCTCGTTGCCGATCCCGACCGCGATCATGCCGTCCGCCGCCTGATAGGTCGTGTACGGCACGATGCTGGGATGCCCGTTGCCGAAACGGCCCCCGTTGCGGCCGGCCGTGAGATAGTTCGAAGCGACGTTGATGAGCATCGCGAGCGACGTCTCGTAGAGCGAGAGCTCGACCTTCTGGCCTTTGCCCGTGCGCTGCCGTGCGTTGAGCGCCGCGACGATGGAGCTGCAGGCGAGCATGCCGGTGCAGACGTCGACGATGGCGACGCCGTATTTGGTCGGCCCGCCGGCCGGCTCGCCGCAAATGCTCATCAGCCCGGATTCGGCCTGCAGGATGAAGTCGTAGCCGGGCAGCGCCGCCTTCGGCCCGCTCGATCCGTAACCGGTGATGGCGCAGCGTACGAGGCCGGGCGCATGCTGTTCGAACCAGGCGTCGGTGAAGCCCCATCTAGGGAGCGTGCCCACGCGGAAATTGTCGATGAGCACGTCGGCCTTCTCGATCAGGCCGGCGAGAATCTTTTGCCCGGCGGGCACGCCCATGTTGAGCGTGAGCGAGCGCTTGTTGCGGTTGATCCCGAGGAAATAGGCGGCCTCGCCGGCGATGAAGGGAGGCCCCCAGCCGCGGGTATCGTCGCCCCTGTCCGGCGGCTCGACCTTGATCACCTCGGCGCCCATGTCGCCGAGCATCATGGCGCAGAGCGGACCCGCCAGGATGCGGGTGAGATCGACCACGCGGATCCCGGCGAGCGGGCCATTGGCAGCATCAGTCATGGATCGGGTCCCGGATTACTTTCCGCGCATCGAGGGCGGCGCGTTGAGATCCGAGGCGCAGCCGTCGAGATAGTCTTCGAGCTCGCGCTTGTTGCGCATGCGGAATTTATGGAAGTCCGGCTTGCGCCCGGCGAGGAAGGCGTTCATGCCCTCGAGGCTCTCCTCCGAACCCCAGACATGGGCGAGGAGCTCCATGCCGTGCTGCCACGAGGCGTAGAGGAGATCGGACTCGAAGTTGAGGCTCTTCTTGGTCATCCGCAGCGTCTGCGGGCTGTGGCCCTTGATGGTCTCGCACCAAGCGAGCGTTTCCTTCAACAGTTCCTTCTGCGGCACGCATTTGTTGATGAGGCCGATCTCCACGGCCTCGTGCGCGGTGAAGCGCCGGGCGCAGAAGATCATCTCGCGCGCAAGCCGCTCGCCGATGATGCGCGGCAGGTACTGCGTCGCGCCCACGGTCGGGCAGGCGCCGACGCGGGCGCCGGTCTGGCCGAGCACGGCGTTGTCGGAGGCGATGACCAGGTCGCACCACAAGGCGAGCTCGTGGCCGCCGCCCATGCACCAGCCGTTGACCATGGCGATGACCGGGATCGGCAGGCCGCGAATGGTCATGGCGAGCGCCTGCATGCGGTCGTTCCACATGGCGCCGTTGACCCATGTGAGCCGCTTCATGGCGTAGAAGTCGCCGCCGGCGGAGAACGCCTTGTCGCCGGCGCCGGTCACCACCGCGCAGGCGATCGAGGGATCTGCGCGGGTGGATTTCAGCGCGTCGGTGAGCTGGTCGAGCGTCTGCTCGCGAAAGGCGTTGAGCACACGCGGCCGGTCGATGGTCACCCAGGCGACCTGGTCCTTCACCTCGTAGAGAACATCGCTGTAGTGCCGCTCCTTGGTGTTGCGCTTTTTTGCTGCGGATCTTTTCGCCATATCTTCTCACCGTTTCTTCGCGCGTTCTGGCATCATAGGCGCCTCGCGTCGGCGCGGGCAAGTTCGCGCATGGGCGACGCCGAAGGAAGAGGAGACGCGCGTCATGGAGGAACTGATCGCACGCGCCGAGCGGATCGCTCTCCTCCTCAAGGACCGTGGCGAGACTATCGTCGTGGCGGAATCCTCGACCGGCGGCCTGATCTCGGCGGCACTGCTCGCCGTGCCCGGTGCGTCCGCGTACTTCCTGGGAGGCGCGGTCGTCTATACCCAGGTCGCACGGCGCGCGCTGCTGGATCTGCCCGATATCGCGAGCCTCGGCATGCGCGCCTCGACCGAGGCCTATGCCCGGCTCTTGGCGCAGACCGCGCGACAGCGTTTCGCCGCGAGCTGGGGCCTTTCGGAGAGCGGCGCGAGCGGCCCGGCCGGCAATCGCTATGGCGATCGCCCCGGCCACAGCTGCATCGCCGTCGCGGGGCCGACCGAGCGCGCGAGCACGCTGGAAACCGGCAGCGGCGATCGTGTCGCCAATATGCATGCGTTCAGCGCGGCCGCGCTCGACCTGCTGCTGGAGGCGGTTGCCGGCCGGCCCGCGTGATCCCCTGACGCCGCCTCGCGGAGGCTCCCGTCCTACGCGCTCGCCGGCAAGGTCACCGTGAAGCAGCTTCCCCGCTCGCAGTTGTAGGCGACATCCCCGCCGTGTCGGCGTGCAATCTGCCGGACCAGCGCCAGGCCGAGCCCGGTGCCCTTCGAGCCGCATCGTCCCGGGATGCGATAGAAGGGTGAAAACAGGCGCTCGCGCGCATCGGCGGCGATGACCGGCCCACGATCCGACACGTCGAGAACGGCTTGATCGTGTCCACGCCCGACGGTCACCTCGATCGGCGGCCTGCCGTGCAGCTGGGCATTTTCGACGAGATTGCGGATCATGCGGCGCAACAGCATCGGGTCCCCGGACACGGTCACCGGCCGTCCTGCCACGCAGCAATTGTCGAAGCGCGCGCATTCCTCGGCCGCGAGCGCGGCCAAGTCGATGTCCTCGCGAACGTCCAGCTGATCGGAGGCGTCGAGGCGGCTTGCGAGCAGGATCTCGTCCACGAGCTGATCGAGCTCGGCAATGTCCCTCTCGAGCTCCGCTTTGCGCCGGGAAGGCGCGCCAGCGAGCTCGAGACCGAGCCTGATGCGCGTCAGCGGCGTCCGCAACTCGTGCGATGCATTGGCGAGCAGCATCTTGTGGGCGTCGACCAGGCTTTCGATGCGGGCGGCGGCCTGATTGAAGCTCTCGGCCAAGCGTGCGACCTCGTCGCGGCCCTCGACCTTGACGCGGGCGCGCAGATCGCCGGCACCGAGCGACTCGACGCCGCGCTGCAATCGCTCGAGCCGACCGGTGAGCCGCCTGACCACCGGACGGGCGCCGAGGGCGACGACGAGGGCGATGGCTCCAAGGAACGCCGCCAGCACCAGCGCGCTGGGCGCGGGCCGGGGCGGAAGCCGCGCGACCAGCCGTCGACCGTCCGGGAGCGGTATCGAAATGAC
>JBAUOM010000194.1:0-2249 GCA_049579765.1 Xanthobacteraceae bacterium | reverse complement strand
GCGCCAAGCTCACCCACGGTCTTCAGTGACCCAGGGGGTATCGGACACCCGCCCATCACCGCGACCCCTACACTATGCGAGTCGCGGTGATGAAAGTTACAAGGGGGTTACAGGACTATCGAGAGACCCGAACCCCCTCACCCCGGCCCTCTCCCCTCCGGGGAGAGGGCGTAGACCGAGCTCGCGGCGAAACTGAGCTCGCTTCGCCGAAAGCAAAAACCGGTGCACCGCTGCTCGTGGTGGAGAAGCTGGTCAAGGAATATCCCCGCAAGGGGGCCAGTGGATTCAAGGCGATGTTCCGGCGCAAGCCCGCGCCCGAGCCCGAGACCTTCCGCGCCGTCGACGGCATCAGCTTCGCGGTCGAGCGCGGCGAGAGCGTCGGGCTGGTGGGCGAATCCGGCTGCGGCAAGTCGACGACCTCGACCATGGTGATGCGGCTGATCGACAAGACCGACGGCGTGATCATGTTCGACGGCGAGGATATCGGCGCCATCCCGGCCAAGGAATTCGCGCGGTTGCCCCTGCGCAAGCGCATCCAGATGGTGTTCCAGGACCCGACCGACAGCCTCAATCCGCGCTTTACCGCCGCGCGCGCCATCGCCGACCCGATCCTGCGGCTTTCCAATGTGAAGGGCAGCGGTGCCGTGCGTGCGCGCTGCGAAGCGCTCGCCACCAAGGTCGGTCTGCCGCTCGACCTGCTCGACCGCTTCCCGCATCAGCTCTCCGGCGGGCAGAAGGCGCGGGTCGGCATCGCCCGCGCGATCGCGCTCGATCCCGACCTCGTCATCCTCGACGAGCCGACGGCGGCGCTCGACGTGTCGGTGCAGGCGGTGGTGCTCAATCTGCTGCAGGAGCTCAAGGACTCGATGGGAATGTCCTACCTGTTCGTGTCGCACGACCTCAACGTGGTGCGGCTTCTGTGCGACCGTGTCATCGTCATGCAGGCGGGCAAGATCGTCGAGCAGGGGCCGACCGAGCAGGTTCTCTTCGCGCCGCAGGCGCAATATACTCGCGACCTCCTCGCGGCGATTCCGCATCCGACCTTCGCGTAGATGATGCAATGACAAAGCGAGCCAGGTCGTTGACCAAGGGCAAAGCCAAGATGGCGCGCGCGCATGCGGCGAGAAAGCCCGCTGCCAAGACGAAGCGCGTGCGCAAGCCCGCCGCAGGCGATGCGCTCGACACCTTCGTGGAGGCGGCTGCGCGCGCGTTCGATCTGCCGCTCGATCCGGCCTGGAAAGGCGCGGTCGAGGCCAATCTTCAGGTGACGCTGACGCTCGCCGCTTCCTTCGCGGATTTCCCGCTGCCGGACGACGCCGAGCCGGCGCCGGTGTTCGTGGCATAGGACGACTGCGATGGGCTCGATGCACAAACGTGCCGCGTGCTCGGTGAGCTTGCTGTCCGCCTTGGCCTCCGATCGGCTGTCATCGTCCATGGGCATGACGGCGGAGCTCTAGGCATCTCACATGGACACCGCCTGGGCGCATGCGAGCGAGATTGCCGCGGCCGTCGGCGACGGCAGGACGAGCGCGGCCGCGGTGGTCGGCGCGGCGCTCGCGCGCATCGCCAGGGACGATCGCGTTCTCAACGCCTTCACCGCCGTGCTCGCGGAGCGTGCACGCGAGAAGGCGGCGTCGATCGACGCGGAGCGCGCGCAGGGGCGCGCGCTCGGCACGCTCGCCGGCGTTCCGTTCGCGGTCAAGAACCTGTTCGACATCGCCGGCCTCCCGACGCTCGCCGGCTCCAAGATCAACCGCGACCGCGCGCCTGCCGCGCGCGACGCCACCTTGATCGCGCGCCTCGAAGCGCAGGACGCGGTGCTCATTGGCGCGCTCAACATGGGCGAATACGCCTACGACTTCACCGGCGAGAACGTGCACGACGGCCCTTCGCGCAATCCCCACGATACGACGCGAATGACCGGCGGCTCGTCCGGCGGCTCCGGCGGCGCGGTCGGGGGCGGCCTCGTGCCGCTCGCGCTCGGCTCCGACACGAATGGATCAATAAGGGTGCCGTCCTCGCTGTGCGGCACCTTCGGTCTCAAGCCGACCTACGGCCGGCTCTCGCGCGCGCACACATTCCCTTTCGTGGCGAGCCTCGATCATGTCGGGCCGCTGGCGCGTAGCGCGCGCGACCTCGCGCTCGCCTACGACGCCATGCAGGGCCACGACCGCGACGACCCGGTCTGCGCCGATCTTCCGGTGGCGCCGGTCGCGCCGCTGCTCGCGCGGGGCACGCACGGTCTGCGC
>JBAUOM010000193.1:0-2206 GCA_049579765.1 Xanthobacteraceae bacterium | reverse complement strand
TGCGACAGCCACATCCATCTCTTCGGCCCGGCGGAGAAGTATCCGTTCGCCCCCGACAGTCCCTACACCTCGCGCGATGCCTTGCCGGCGACATTCATCGCGCTGCAGAACCGGCTCGGGCTCAGCCGCGCGGTGATCGTCAGTCCCGGCGGCTACGGGCGCGATTACCGCCTTCTGGCGGACACGCTCAAGCATTGCGGGGAGCGCTTTCGCGGGATCGCGCTGATGCCGGAGGATGCAGGCAGCGCCGAATTCGAGCGCCTCACGAAGCTGGGCGTGCGGGGCCTGCGCATGATGAGCGCGAAGCGCGGCCGCCACGTCCCCCATCTGTCGCGCGCGGTGGCGGCGCGGGCCGCCGAGCACGGGTGGCACGTGCAGTTCTACCCGTACGATACCGACATCGTCGAATATGCGCAGCCGCTGCTGGCGCTGCCCAATGCGATCGTGCTCGATCACTTCGCCAGCGTGCCGGCCGCCGGCGGCGTCGAGCAGCCGGCGTTTCGCACCGTGCTCGACATGCTCGACACGGGACGCGTCTGGCTGAAGCTGTCGGCACCGATGCGCTGCACCGAGCAGAACTATCCCTATCCCGAAGTCACGCCGCTCGCCCGCGCGCTGGTGCGCCACGCGCCCGAGCGGCTCCTCTGGGGCAGCGACTGGCCGCACGTGAATCTCGACGGCCGCGAGATGCCGAACGACGGCGACCTCGTCGATCTCCTGGCGGAATGGGTGCCCGACGAGGCGACCAGAACCAAGATTCTGGTCGACAATGCCTGCGCGCTGTACGGATTTCCGGCGCCGGAAAAGAGCAGCGACCTGGTGCCCAGTCATCCCCGCCGCTAGTGTCCCGATTCCGAAGTTCGGATCGTTGTGCGGCACCCTCTTTTGCGAACTTCGGACTCGAGGAACACCAGCAACTTATTGGTCGAGTGTGACTTTGGTTAAGAAGTCCGCATTTCGGACTTGCCGCAAGAATGATGCAGACCTCTGAACCGCCGCACTAGCCGCGAAAGGTGGCACGAAAAACCTTCACCCTCCCGGCGCGCCCTGCGTGTTCACGTAGAGCGCATAGACCGAGTGGCTCGCCGCCATGAACAGGCGGTTGCGCTTGACGCCGCCGAAGCAGACGTTGGCGCAGCGCTCCGGCAGCGCGATGAAGCCGATCGGCCTGGCGCCAGGGTCGAACACCTTGACCCCGTCCTGCCGCGCGCCCATGCCCCAACCGCACCAGAGATTGCCGTCGATGTCGCAGCGCAATCCGTCGGGCGTGCAGCCTGGTTCCGCCGCGATGAAGATGCGGCCGTCGGCGAGCTGGTCGCCGGCGACGTCGTAGACCCGGATCGCCCGCGCCGTCACGCCGGACTCGACGATATAGAGCTTGCTCTCGTCGGGCGAGAAGGCGAGCCCGTTCGGCCGATCGATGTCGCCCGCCACCACCGTCGCCCGTCCGGTCTTCGGATCGAGCCGGTAGACGTTGGTCGGCAGTTCGGGCGTGGCCAGGTGGCCTTCGTAATGGCCGAGGATGCCGAACGGCGGATCGCTGAACCAGATCGAACCGTCCGACTTGACCACCACGTCGTTGGGCGAATTGAGCGGCTTGCCCTCGAACGCATCGATCAGCACGGTGACGGTGCCGTCGTATTCGGTGCGCGTGACGCGCCTGCTGTCGTGCTCGCAGGTGACGAGCCGACCTTGCCGGTCACGGGTATTGCCGTTGGCGAAGCTCGACGGGCTGCGGTAGATGCTGACGCTTCCGGTCCCCTCGTCCCAGCGCATGATGCGGTTATTGGGAATATCGCTCCACAGCAGGCAGCGTGCGTCGCCGAAATAGACCGGCCCTTCGCACCAGCGCATGCCGGTGGCGAGGCGCTCAATCCCGGCAAGCGCGAGGCGATACTTGTTGAAGCTCGGATCGAGGTTTTGGACCGCCGGGTCGGGGTAGCGCTGGCTCGGCTCCCAGCCGCCGAGCGGCGTGCCGGCGAAGGCCGTCGCCGCCGCCGCGTGCGAATCGCCCCGCGTGAACTCCATGGCAAGACCTCCCGCGCTTCGGCCCGCCCTCCGCGGATCGCGGTGGCCTCATCCTAGCGCATGCGCGAGCACCTTGCGCATGACATTGGGCAGCGCCTCCTGCGCGAGCTCGGCGCGCGCGACCCAGCGCATGCCGGCGGGGGTGCGCGTCGACGCCGGCACCGCGGCGGCATAGACC
>JBAUOM010000192.1:0-1501 GCA_049579765.1 Xanthobacteraceae bacterium | reverse complement strand
GCCATTGCCGGCGGGCGAGATCGCCCACCAGGCGCGCGATGCTCGCTCCCATCTGAACGCTCGGACCTTCGCGGCCGAGCGCCAGCCCGGATCCGATCGCGAGCAGTCCGCCGAAGAACTTGACCGGCAATACGCTGAACGGCGCCGGCGGCACCTCCTTGCGCAGCACCGCTTCGACATGGGGAATGCCGCTGCCCGACGCTTCCGGCGAGTAGCGGTGGACCAGCCAGGCGGCGAGGGCAACGGCAGCGCCGCAGCCGATGGTCACGATCAGGAATCCGGCAATGGGGGTCGTGTGGCCCCACGCGATCAGCGCGTCGCGCCAAGCATCGCCGCGCAACAGCCAGAGCCGGAACACCGTTCCGATCGCGCCCGCGCCCACGCCGACGACGCACGCCAGCAGCGCCAGCAACAGCAGGCTGCCTTGGCCCTCTTTGGGATCGAGGGCGGGTTCCTGTCCGGGCGTCATCGAGACTTGATCCGAAATCCGAGGGTCGGGTTAGCGCGGCCCCTGCACTCGCGTCTTGGCTCCATGCTTCCTCCGCGCGTAACACCGACATTCGAGCGCGCCAAGATATGACACCACGTGCGACAGCGAAATGCTGGGTTACGCGCGCAATACGGGGAGCAGCTCAGATAAGTCTATGCAATCTGTGCAAGCTTGATCGCGGGTGCAATCTGCGTTTGCGCAGCGCGGCGAAAGGCCGCCCCGCATGCTGCTGCGTTCTACGCGGGCGATGGATCCGCGCCTCACCAGATCCGGGACACGCGATCGAGTCCGTAGCCCGCGCGGACCCGTTGGCTCCATGCGGGCTGCAAGCGGCCACGAGGCAATCTGTGTGTGTCCCGGATGCGGTGCAGCGCGAAGCGCACGCAGGCAAGTTTACGCAGCCTGCGCAAGAGAGTGCGCGAAGCGGTGCACCGCTGGTCCGGGAACGTTCCAGATTCGGTGCTTGTACGATCCCGGGTCTGCAGCGCACCACTGCGTGCTGCGCTGCGCCCGGGACTCACCACGCATAGCGCACCGTTCCGGTGCCGGCGTAGGTGGAGGAATGATTGGCGAACTCGCCGTCGAACTTGGCGAGCAGGGTGACGCCGCTGGCGAGGCGATACTCGGCGCCGGCCGACGCCAGCGCGGAGTCCTTCGCCGGCACCGCGCCGTTGACGATGAAGCTCGCGCCGGGAAGCGTCTGGAACACGGCGGCGAGCGCAGGGTCGCTCACCCAGTCGTGCGCCCAGGCGAGGCGTGCGCGCAGCGAGAGCGCGGCGCCGGGATAGAGCGCGAGCAGGCAGTGGAAGCGCGTGCCCAATTCGCTGCGGGTGTCGGTACCGGTGCGGGAATTGTAGGCAAGCGCGAAGCCGGCGTTATTGGTGTCGGTCTCGCTGTAGCTCGGCGTGCGGAAGCTCTGCGCCTGGATCGCGGCATAGGGCGTCACCCCGCCGTGGAAGGTCGCGTAGCGGTAGCCGCCCTCGATGCGTCCGCCGAAGCTCTGCGCGTTGA
>JBAUOM010000191.1:0-2927 GCA_049579765.1 Xanthobacteraceae bacterium | reverse complement strand
GTGGCGCCGCGCGCGCAGGTCGCGCATGGCGCCACCGCCTGCATGGTCTCGGTCAACGATCTCGCCGACCGGCCGCCGCGCACGCTCGCGGACGGCGAGGCGCTCGACCTCGGCGGCAAGCGCGTGCGCTACATCGACACGCCGCATGTCCCGCATGGCTGGGAGGCGGGCGTGCTCTACGAGGAGACCACCGGCACGCTGCTGTGCGGCGACCTGTTCACGCATCTCGGCAACGGCTTGGCGATCACCGACAAGGACGTTGTCGGGCCGGCGATCGAGGCGGAGCGGCTGTTCCACTACACCAGCCTCGGTCCGAGCACGGCGCCGAATATCCGCAAGCTGGCCGCGCTCGCTCCGCGCACGCTCGCGCTCATGCACGGCGCCTCTTATCACGGCGACGGCGCCCGCGCGCTCGCCGCGCTCGCCGACCATTACGACGCCGAGCTCAGCGCCGCGCTCATGCGGCCCGCGGCTTAGGATCAATGGCGGATCGGGCGGACGGCAGAGTCACCCGAGAAGCAATGGATGCTGTCGCCGTCGCCGGCGATGCTGTTTACGCGGAGAGGAGCCGTGGCATCACCGCTGCCGGGAGCAAGCTTCATCGTCAACAGCCCGACGTCCGCCAGGGATACCGCGCTCGTCTCCACCGGCACGGGCTTTGGCCTTGCCAACGGCATCGCGCTCCTGGCCAAGGTCGGCGGCGAATTTGCCTCCCGCTATTCCACCTATGCCGGCACCGGCACCGTGCGCTACGTGTGGTAGCGCCGCGCAAGTTGTCCCACCGGCCAGCGCAAGAGCAATCAGGGCGCGCCGATGTCGGCGCAGCGCGGCTCACACCCAGCCCTTGAGCTCGCGCAGCACCAGCTGCCAGATCACCAGCATGCCGGGCGTGCTGTCGTTGAGGCAGGGGATCGCCGCGAAATTACGGCCGCCGTGCTTCTTGAAGATGTGCGCACCCTCGACCGCGATCTCCTCCAGGGTCTCGAGGCAGTCGGCGGAGAAACCGGGCGTGATCACGACGAGATTCTTCACTCCCTTCCTGGCCAGCGTCTTGACGGTCTTGTCGGTCGCGGGCTCGAGCCATTGCGCGCGGCCGAAGCGCGACTGGAACGTCAGCCGCAGTTTCTCCTCGTCGAGCCCGAGCGCGGCGCGCAGCAGCCGCATCGTCTCCAGGCAATGGGCGTAGTAGGGATCGCCGCCGTCGACATAGGCCTTGGGCACGCCGTGGAACGAGGCGAGGATGACGTCGGGCTTGAAGGCGAGCTGGGCGAGCTCGGCGCTGGTCGAGGAGGCGAGCGCCTCGATATAGACGGGGTCGTCGTAATAGGGCGGCGCGATGCGGATCGCCGGCTGGTAGCGCAGGCCGGCGAGCACGCGGAACACCTCGTCGCAGACCGTTGCCGTGGTCGCCGCGCAATATTGCGGATAGAGCGGGACGATGAGGATGCGCTCGCAGCCGCGCGCCACGAGGGCGGCGAGGCGCGTCGCGATCGAAGGATTGCCGTAGCGCATGGCCCAGTCGACCGCGAGCTGCGGACCCAGGGGCTCCAGCGTGGCGCCCAGCTTTTCGGCCTGCGAGCGCGTGATGGTCTTGAGCGGCGATTCGTCCTTCTCTCGGTTCCAGATCTTGGCGTAGTCGCGCGCCTTCCTGCGCGGGCGGATCGGCAGGATGACGCCGTTGAGGACGAGCTTCCAGGCGAGACCCTGGTTCTCGATCACCCGCGGATCGCTGAGGAATTCCTTCAGATAGCGGCGCACCGATACCGCGTCGGCGGCGTCGGGGGTGCCGAGATTGACCAAGAGCACGCCGATCTTCGCGGCCGGCGCCGGCGGCGGCTCGGCCGTGACAGCGGCGGTTTCCATGCCAGCGACCGCGGCTTCGGCAATGGGCAGGGTCTCGTTCATCACACTCCGATATAGGCGCGCGTCGCAAGAAAGATAGGCGATAGCGGCGGAGCTTGCACACGCGGTAGTGTTGCGGCTCTGACGGTTGACGATCTTCGCCAGCCGCAAGCTCGCGATCCGGGCCGACCGTTAGCGGTTCACGGCTATGACCGCAGATCGCAACTGAGCTAGTTATAGGTAGCCGCCTCCGTCGATCCGCATCCCATGCTGCTTGTCACCCGCCGCCTTGCCACCGGTCTCCTGCTCGCTCCGTTCGGCGGCCTCCGCTTGGCCGGCGCGGCCCCGGTCGCGAGCGCGCAGGTCACGTTCGTCCTCGTCAACGACATCTATCTGATGGCGGACGAGATGATGCCGGACGGGCGCCGCCGCGGCGGATTCGCCCGCCTTGCCGCCGTGGTCAAGGCCGAACGCGCCAAGGCGACCGCCGGCGGCGGCAACGTCATCTTCGCGCATGCCGGCGATACGCTTTCGCCCTCGCTGCTGTCGGGCATCGACCACGGCGCAAGCATGATGACGCTGACCAACCTGGTCGCGCCCGACATCTTCGCGCCCGGCAACCACGAATACGATTTCGGCAAGGCCACCTTCCTCGAGCGCATGGGAGAGGCCAAGTTCCCGCTTTACGCCGCCAACTTGCACGGTCCGGATGGCCTCCCACTGCCGGGCTTCAAGGACCGCGCCATGGTGACGGTCGGCGGCGTGCGCATCGGGCTCGCCGGGGCGACTTACGACGACAGTGCGCGCGTGTCGGATCCCGGCGACCTGAAATTTCTTGCGAGCGTCGCGACGCTGAACGAGCAGGCCGAGGCGCTGCGCCGCGAGGGCGCCGACTTCGTGGTCGCCGTGGCGCACGTCACCCGCGAGCAGGCCTATCAGCTCTATCGCGGCCGTGCCGTCGATCTCCTTCTCACCGGCCATACCCACGACCTCTTCATCGACTTCGACGGCCGCACCGCCATGGTCGAATCGAGCTACGACGCCCAGTACGTCACCGCCATCGACGTCGCCATCGGCGTCAGCGA
>JBAUOM010000190.1:0-6758 GCA_049579765.1 Xanthobacteraceae bacterium | reverse complement strand
ATCCCACTGTTCGGGATAGGCGTTTTCGGGGACGTGCTTGGCGACGAGGTCGTCGACGGCGGCGTGGCGCATGTCGGCGACGATCTCGTTGACCGCCTCGTCCTTCATCCATTCCACCCGCTGCTCGAAGATCACCTTGCGCTGGTCGTTCATCACGTTGTCGAACTTCAGCAGGTTCTTGCGGATGTCGAAGTTGCGCGCCTCAACCTTCTGCTGCGCCTTCTCCAACGCCTTGTTGATCCAGGAATGGACGATCGCCTCGTTCTCCTTCAGCCCAAGACGCTGCAGCATCGTGTCGAGCTTGTCGGTCCCGAAGATCCGCATCAGGTCGTCTTCCAGCGACAGGAAGAACTTGGAATGCCCGGGGTCGCCCTGCCGACCCGAGCGCCCGCGCAGCTGGTTGTCGATGCGCCGGCTCTCGTGCCGCTCCGTCCCCAGCACGAACAGCCCGCCGGCCGCCAGCGCCTTCTCCTTCAGCCGCCCCACCTGCGCCCGGATCTCGGCCGCACGCGGGTCGCGCTCGCGCGCGCGCGCGTCCTCGACCTCGGCAAGCTCGTGCCGGATGCGCATCTCGGCATTGCCGCCGAGCTGGATGTCGGTGCCGCGACCGGCCATGTTGGTCGCGATCGTGATCGCCCCGGGCACCCCCGCCTGCCCGATGATATAGGCCTCCTGCTCGTGGTAGCGCGCGTTGAGGATGGCGAACACCTTGGCCTTGGAGGCCCCGTCGTCGCCCGAATAGAGCGCCGCGAACGCGTTGGGGTCGGAAAAATCGTGCTGCTCCCAGCCCAGGTTGCGCAGCATCTCCGCCAATTGCTCCGACTTCTCGATCGACGTCGTCCCCACCAGCACCGGCTGCCCGCGCGCCTTGCAGTCGTCGATCAAGGCCAGGATCGAGCGGTACTTCTCCTCCGCCGTGCGATAGACCTCGTCGTCGTCGTCGACGCGCACCATCGGCTGGTTGGTCGGCACCTCGATCACCTCGAGGTTGTAGATGTCGATGAACTCGTCCGCCTCCGTCATCGCCGTGCCGGTCATGCCGGCAAGCTTCTCGTACATGCGGAAATAGTTCTGGAACGTGATCGAGGCCAGCGTCTGGTTCTCAGGCTGGACCGGTTGGCGCTCCTTGGCCTCCAGCGCCTGGTGCAGACCCTCCGAATAGCGCCGCCCCGGCATCATCCGACCGGTGAACTCGTCGATGATCACCACCTCGCCGTTGCGCACGATATAGTCCTTGTCGCGCTGGAACAGCTTGTGCGCTCGCAGCGCCTGGTTGACGTGGTGCACCGTCGACACGTTCTCCACGTCGTACAGCGAAGACCCCTTGAGCAGATCGTCGGCGCGCAGAACCTGCTCCATCTTCTCCATCCCGGCTTCCGTCAGCGTCACCGTGCGCTGCTTCTCGTCAACCTCGTAGTCGGCCTTCTCCAGCCGCGGGATGTAGGTGTCGATCGTGTTGTAGAAGTCAGAGCGGTCGTCCAGCGGCCCGGAGATGATCAGCGGGGTTCGCGCTTCGTCGATCAGGATCGAGTCAACCTCGTCCACGATGGCGTAGATGTGCCCGCGCTGGACCATGTCCTCGAGCCGATACTTCATGTTGTCGCGCAGATAGTCGAAGCCGAGCTCGTTGTTGGTGCCGTAGGTGACGTCGGCGTCGTAGGCGCGCTTGCGCTGCTCGTCGTCGAGCCCGTGCACGATCACCCCGACCTCGAGCCCGAGGAAGTTGTAGATCTGCCCCATCCATTCGGCGTCGCGCTTGGCCAGATAGTCGTTCACCGTCACCACATGCACCCCGCGGCCGGCCAGCGCATTGAGATAGACCGGCAAGGTCGCCACCAGCGTCTTGCCTTCCCCGGTCTTCATCTCGGCGATGCGGCCCTCGTGCAGGATCATCCCGCCGATCAACTGCACGTCGAAATGCCGCTGACCCAAGCTGCGCTTGGCCGCCTCCCGGCAGGTGGCAAAGGCCTCCACCAAAATGTCGTCCAGGCTCGTGCCGTCCGCCACCTGCTGCTTGAACGCCTGCGTGCGCGCCCGCAACGCCTCGTCGGACAGCGCCTCCAGCTCCGGCTCCAGCGCGTTGATCGCCGCAACCCGCGGAAGATACGACTTGATCCGCCGCTCGTTGGAAGAACCAAACAGCTTGCGGGCAATGGCGCCGATCATGCGCTCCGTCCTTCGCGTCCAATAATGAGGTGCCGCCGCACTTTAGCAAATCCGCGGGGGAGGAACCCGTCGGCGGGAACCAATTTTGTCGCGGCGAGGCCCGCGCGTTCGTCCATGGTCGTGGAAAGCGGAAAAAGCCGCACTGTTCGGTCGTCTTTCATGCAAATGGCGGCGGCTTGCGGCCCGATCGGCCGGGTTTGAGGAGAGATAGGAGGGGGTCACATCCTTGTCAATTGGCCCCGCCCCCGCTCACGTTCTCGTCAAAATTTGCCCCTAGACGATTGCCAAGCGGGGCCGTTTGACGCAACTGTCCGGCGCGCCTTCGACGGCCGCCTTGATCCAGGACCACGCCATGATCTCCCCCAATTTTCTGCCCCGTAGCACGCCTCACCGGCGGCCGATCTCGCTCGCCGCCATGGCCGCGCTGCTGTTCCTCCTGCCGGCCGCCGCAGGCTGCTCGAAAGACTCCTCGTCGGAGCCGCAGGCCTCCGCTTCCGACCCGGTCGTCGCCCGCGTCAATGGTGTGGACATCAAGCAGAGCGATCTCGCGCTCGCGGAAGAGGACCTGGGCGCCGACGCGCAAACCGCTTCGCCCGAAGCCAAGCGCGAGCACCTGATCTCCTATCTCGCCGACATCATCCTGGTCACACAGGCCGCCGACAAGAAGAACCTCGCGGACAATCCCGAGTTCAAGCGCCGGCTCGCCTTCCTGCGCAAGAAACTGCTGATGGGTTACGAGCTGCAGGAGGAAGCCAAATCCGCCCTGAACGACGCAGCCTTGCACCAGACCTATGACGAGGCGGTGAAATCCATGGACGGGCAGGAAGAGGTGCGCGCCCGCCACATCCTCGTCGACAGCGAAGAAGAAGCCAAGGCACTGCTCGATCAGATCAAGGGCGGCGCCGATTTCGCCACCCTCGCCAAGGAAAAGTCCAAGGACCCCGGTGCCGCCGAAGGCGGCGACCTCGGCTATTTCACCAAGGACCAGATGGTGCCCGAGTTCGCCGAGGTGGCGTTCAAGATGTATCCCGGCCAGCTCTCCAATCCGGTGAAGACGCAGTTCGGCTGGCACATCATCAAGGTCGAGGACAAGCGCGCCAAGCACCCGCCGGAGTTCGAGAAGGTGAAGCCCCAGATCGAGGCATATCTGGCGCGCAAGTCGCAGACCGATTTCATCACGAAGCTGCGCCAGAACGCGAAGATCGAGCGCCTCGACAAGCCGGCCGACCAACCCGCCGCCAAGCCGGTCGACCAATCAACCGGCAAGCCGGCCGACCAACCAGACGGCAAGCCGGCCGAACCGAAGAAGAATTGACCGGCGCCGTTTTCATCCGTTCGAAATCCGGTAGATTGGCCGGGGCACCCGCAACCGTCGTTCCCCGCGCGGGGAACCCCCGACTCTCGCATCGCGGGGATCCCGTTGCGGAGACCCCAATCAGCGATTCCGGATAGGGGTTCCCGCTTTCGCCGGGACGACGGCCACATGATGAATGCGTCAATCGCCATGACCACCGCCGTTTCTCCGCTCGCCCCCGCGCACTTTCCCGACATGCCGCCGGTCGCCGGAGTCAGGATTGCGACCGCCGCCGCCGGCATCCGCTATGCCGGACGCATCGACGTGCTGCTGGCGCTGTTCGAACCGGGCACGACGGTGGCCGGGGTCTTCACCCGCTCGAAGTGCCCCTCCGCCCCGGTCGACTGGTGCCGCGCGCATCTCAAGCGCGGTGCGGCGGGCGCGCTCGTGGTCAATTCCGGCAACGCCAACGCCTTTACCGGCCGGTCCGGGCGCGAAGCGACCAGGCTCACCGCCGCCATCACCGGCGCAGCGGCGGGGTGCAAACCCACCGACGTGTTTCTGGCTTCGACCGGCGTGATCGGCGAGCCGCTCGACGCTACGAAGTTCGGCGCGGTCATGGAGCAACTCGTCGCCGGCGCGGAACCGGGGGGCTGGCACGCCGCGGCCGAGGCGATCATGACGACCGATACCTTTGCCAAGGGCGCTGCCGCCATCGCGCGGCTCGGCACCACGCCGATCACCGTCTGCGGCATCGCCAAGGGCGCGGGCATGATTGCGCCCGACATGGCGACGATGCTGTCCTTCGTGTTCACCGACGCGCCGGTCGCGCCGCGGGTCTTGCAAACGCTGCTCACCCAGGGCGTCGCCGATACCTTCAATGCGGTGACGATCGACGGCGACACTTCGACGTCGGACACCCTGCTGGCATTCGCGACCGGCGCGGCGGCCGGGCGTGGCGTGGCGAAAATCGCCAGCCTGTCCGACCCGCGGCTGCCGGCGCTGCGCAAGGCGTTCGAGGCGGTGCTCGCCAATCTCGCCGAGCAGGTCGCCCGCGACGGCGAGGGGGCGCGCAAGCTGGTCGAGATCATCGTTGAAGGCGCGGTGTCGAAACCCTCGGCGCGCAGGATTGCGCTTTCGATCGCCAATTCGCCGCTGGTCAAGACCGCGATCGCCGGCGAGGACGCGAACTGGGGCCGCGTGGTCATGGCCGTCGGCAAGGCGGGCGAGCGCGCCGACCGCGACCGGCTCTCGATCTGGTTCGGCGGCATCCGCGTCGCCCACAAGGGCGAGCGCGATCCCACCTATGACGAGGCCGCAGTCTCGGCGGTGATGAAGAAGCCCGAGATCACGCTCAAGGTCGGGCTCGGGCTCGGGCGCGGGCGCGACCGGGTGCTCACCTGCGACCTCACAAAAGAGTATGTGGCCATCAATGGGGATTACCGCTCATGAACCAGCGATGGGTCGTGCCGGTGATCGCGCTCCTCGCATTGCTCCCAGCAGTCGCGGCAATCCCGGCGTGCGCGCAGGGCGTTCGCGAAGGTAAAATGCGCGTGCTGGGCCGAGCCACGGTGGAGGCCGTTCCCGATTATGTGGCGGTGCAGGTCGGCGTGTCGAACAGAGCCTCCTCGCCAACCGCCGCGCTCGATCGAAACTCGGCGGTCGCCCGCGAGATCATCGATTTCTCGAAGCGTTTCGGGGTGGAGGAAAGGGACATCCAGACCGCCTCGGTCAACCTGGCTCCAGTTTTCAAGACTGTGCGCGATTCGAGCGGAGCCACGCGCCAGGAGCCGGACGGCTACACGGCAAGCAATATCGTGCGGGTCAAGCTCGCAGACTTGTCTCGGCTCGGAACCTTCATGCGCGAGGTTCTCGATCACGGTGCGACCAACATCGCCGGGGTGCATTTTGGATTGTCGAACCCCGAAACATTCTCCGACGAGGCGCGCACGAAGGCGGTCGAAGATGCCGTGCGGCAGGCGCAGGGACTTGCGCAGGCAGCGCGGGTGAATCTCGGACCGATCCAGGACATCGCATACCCTCCCCGCAGCCAGTTCCGGGTCATGGAGAACCTGAGCGACATGCCCATGCGCGCGCCGGCGAGAACCGCCGTTCCGATTGAAGCCGGCACGATCAGGATCACCGCCGAGGTCGATATCACCTGGATGATCCAATGAGACAGGGACGGGTGCAGGCGTGCGAACTGACCCCTCTGACTAGTCGTCGCGATGAGCCGCGTCCGGCCGCGTTTTAACCCCAACCTGCCGTCTTCCGTGCCACGGTCGTGAGCGCAAACCTCGTCCTCGTCGCCGCCTGCGCGCTGGTCGACCCCGACGGCCGCGTGCTGATCGCGCAGCGCCCGCCCGGCAAGCCGATGGCGGGCCTGTGGGAATTTCCCGGCGGCAAGGTCGAGGCGGGCGAGCGGCCCGAGCAGACCTTGATCCGCGAGCTCGAGGAGGAGCTGGGGATCGTCGTCAACGAGGCCTGCCTGGCGCCGCTCGCCTTCGCCAGCCACGCCTATCCCGATTTTCATCTGCTGATGCCGCTCTATGTGTGCCGCCGCTGGGACGGCACGGCCACCGCGCGAGAAGGCCAGCGCCTGGCCTGGGTCCGTCCCAACCGGTTGCGCGATTATCCCATGCCGCCCGCCGACGAGCCGCTGATCTCCCACTTGATGACCTTGCTGTGAGTGACCGGGGACTCCGCGATCAGCATCAGGGTCAAGTGACTGCCCATCCCGCGACGCCCGCGTCGCGGGGACGCGGACCACTGATCCCGAAATGGGTTGCCGCGTTCGCGGGAGCGGCCGCAACTACTGATCCGCGTCCCGCGGCAGCTTGCTCTCGGTGGTGCCGAGCGCATCTGCAAGTCGCTGGCGCGCCGAGCCGGGCGCGAGCGGCTGCTGCTGGCTCGCGTGCGGCGCCCACCCGGAGAGCCAGAGGATCTCGACCGTCGCCCGAATACGACCGTCGGGATCGGAGAAACGCTCGGCATAGATCTCCGTCATCCGCGCCAATGTCGCCCGCCGGAGCGGCCGCCGGCTGCGCTCGCGCAGCGGATTGGCCGCGCCCATGCGGCGCAGATCGTGCATCAGCGCCAGCGCGGAGGCGTAACGCACCGTGATCCGGTCGCTGTCGGTGACCGGCAGCGCAAAGCCCGCCCGCTGCAGCAGCGCTCCCATGTCGCGCACATCCGCGAAGGGAGCAACCCGCGGCGAGACGCCGTCCTCGATCTCGGCCTCGGCGGCGGCGAAGGCATGCCGCAGCTCGCTCAAGGTATCGCCGCCGGCCAGCGCCGC
>JBAUOM010000189.1:0-11526 GCA_049579765.1 Xanthobacteraceae bacterium | reverse complement strand
TGCTGATCCTGTGCGAGGCCGCGCCGGCGGTGCGCGCGCGGCTGGCCGAGCGCTTCGCCGGCCATCAGAAGATCGAAGTGCGGGCGCCCGAGGAGATCGCGGCGCTGCCGCCCGCATCGCTCGACGTGATCGTGCTGCACTCGGTGGCGCAGTATCTGACGCCGCGGGAGCTCGACGGCCTGCTCGCGCTGTTCCGCCGGCTCGTCCGCGCCGACGGCGTGCTCGTGCTCGGCGACGTCATCCCGCCGCATGTCTCCGCCTTCACCGACGCATGGGCGCTCATCCGCTTCGCCGCCGCCGACGGCTTTCTCGGCGCCGCACTCGTCGGGCTCGTGCGCACGCTCGTTTCCGACTACTGGCGCCTGCGCTCCGACCTCGGCCTCACCCGCTACGGCGAGACGGCGATGCTCGCAAAGCTCGGCGCCGCCGGTTTCTCGGCGCGCCGCGCTCCCGCCAATATCGGGTACAACCGCGCGCGCATGACCTTCCTGGCAAAGCCGGCCTAATGCCCACCCGCGCAGCGGTCGCGGCGGGGTTCAGTTCGGCGCGATGCCGGCGGCGCGGATGACCTCGCCGTAGCGCTTGTGGTCGCTCGCGATCAGGTCGCGCAAAGCATCGCTGCCGGCGAAGTCGAGATCGTAGCCCAATGCCGACAGTCGCTTTTGTACCTCGGGGAGCTTGGTGATCTCGCCGATTTCCTTGGCCAGGCGCTCGACGACCTCGCGCGGCGTCCGCGCCGGCGCCGCGATGCCGAACCAGACGCCGACGTTGAAGCCGGGGAGCGCGCTCTCGGCGATGGTCGGCAC
This sequence comes from Xanthobacteraceae bacterium, assembly GCA_049579765.1. Classification (GTDB taxonomy): domain Bacteria; phylum Pseudomonadota; class Alphaproteobacteria; order Rhizobiales; family Xanthobacteraceae; genus VAZQ01. Next base: position 10,720 of record JBAUOM010000189.1, on the reverse strand, counting down.
CCGCGGGAGGATCGCCACGCGCGCGAGCGAGGCCGTGGCCAGAGGCTTCACCTTGCCGGCCTCGACGAACTGGATGACCGCGTTGGGGGTCGCCCAGATCAACGGGATCTGCCCGCCCAGGAGATCATTGAGCGCGGGCGCGGTGCCGCGATAGGGCACGTGGGTGATGTCGATCTTGGCGCCGCTGTTGAACATGGCGGCGGCGAGGTGGTGCGGGGTGCCGACGCCGGGAGTGCCGGCCGAGAGCTTGCCGGGATTGGCCTTGGCATAGGCGATCAGCGCCTTGGCGTCCGCGACCGGGAGCGAGGGATTGGCGAACAGGAAGAGCAGCGTGGTCGCAACCCGCGCGACCGGCGCGAAATCCGCGGTCACGTCGAACGGCACGTTCTTGTGCAGCCATTTGTGGAGCACGGCGGAGATGTCGAGGAGCAGCAGCGTGCGGCCGTCGGGGGCGGCCTTGGCGACGGAATCGACCCCGACCACGCCCCCGGCTCCGACGCGGTTCTCGACCACGACCGGCTGCTTGAGCCGCTCCTGCAGCCGCTCGGCCAGGGCTCGGCCGAGCGTGTCCATGCCGCCGCCGGCGGCGATCGGCACCACCAGCGTGATGGGGCGCGCGGAATCGCCCAGCACGGCCTGTGCGTGGAGCGGAGCAGCGGCGACGACCGCGGCCCAGGCCACGGCGATCGCAAGCAGCCGGGCAACGCGCATTTCCTCTCTCCTCCCTCGTGCCTGCGCCGTGCGGCGCGCGGGCGTTGTTGTTGTGGCGGGCCGCGACGGTAGCCCGCCGTGTTTGCACCGGCAACATCGCCGCTGATCACGGAGCGATCGTGCTGCAACTGCGTGTTGGTGCCGAGCGGCGAGGCCGCGATCCCATACTCACGAGCCGCAGGCATGAATTCCGGGCACCCTCGCCGCGTTCGAGACCCGGCGCGACGCCTGATGGGAAGCGATGCTACCTCACCGCCGCGCCCACCGTGTCCGCCATGACCGCGCCGCGCGTGCCGAGCGGCTTCTCCGAACCGACCGTCGAGTCGTGCGCGGTCTGGTGCTCGATCTCGGAGTTGAGCTCGGCGCCGACCAGCACCACGATGGTCGAAAGCCACATCCACATCATCAAGCCCACCACCGCGCCGAGCGCGCCATAGGTGGCGTTGTAATTGGCGAAATTGCCGAGATACCAAGAGAACAGCGAGGAGACCGCGAGCCAGGCAAGCGCGGCAAACGCGCTTCCGACGCTGAGCCAGCGCCATTTGGCGCGCCGGCGGCTCGGGCCGTAGCGGTAGAGCAAGGACAGCCCGAGAATGATCAGCACGAACAGCACCGGCCAGCGCAGATATCCGACGAAGGGATGGTCGAAGCTGGTCACGCCCAGAGCCGCCAGCAGCAGCGGAAACACGACCACGAGCGCGATGGCCAGGCCGGCGCCGGCGATGGCGCAGACCGTGAAAAACAGCGACATCAGGTTGAGCCGGACGAAGCTGCGCTTCTCCTCTTCATCGTAGATGATGTTGAGCGCGTCGAAGACCGCCTTCATGCCGGCATTGGCGCTCCACAGCGCGATCCCGAGCCCGAGCAGGAAGCCGAACGTGAGCTTGCCGTCGCTCTTGGCCGCGATGCGCGTGATCTCGGTCCCCATGATGTCGAGGGCGTAGGTGGGGACGATATCGGCGGCGACCTGGAGATGACTGCCGATGGTGGCGGTATTGGCGAACAAGGCGTAGGACGATACCCCGGCGGCGATGGCGGGAAACAACGCGATCAGCGAATAGAACGCCACCCCGGCGGCGAGCGCGAGCAGGCGGTCGTCGAGGATCTCCCGGTAGGTGCGGGTGACGATGTCCTTCCATCCGGCCCAGGGGATGTGCAGCGGCGCGCGCGCCCGGCGGCCGCGGCCGGATTCGGCGGCCCGGCGTTCCTGCAAGGTCAGCGGCTCCTGTGCCGGGGTTGCGCGCGGGGGCGCAGTCGCCGGACCGGGCCTGCGCCGGTCGTCGTCGCGGAGCCTGAGGGAATAGAGCACGGCCGCCGTCACCAGCACGGATGCGGCGAACCAGGAAACGAGATCATCGATCCTGCGATTTTCGGCCATGCGCGCTCCAGCAAGACGGCAGCTTCGAGGTCGATGGTCCAACCGTCGGCCGGGCAATCGGTTTCATGCCGCCTGCCGATAGGCGCGGATGCGGCCGGCGCGGGCAGCAGTCCCCTGCCCTTCCCTGCCCGGCGATTCTGGTCTAAACAGCGCCCGCGCGCGGGGGACGCAGGCTCTGCGCCGACCGAAGGACGCGCAGCCGCGCGCCCTTTTTTTGTGCGCGGAGCCATCCCGCATACCGCCGAGGCACATGCCCAAACGGACCGACATCGCCTCGATCCTCATCATCGGCGCAGGCCCGATCGTGATCGGCCAAGCCTGCGAGTTCGACTATTCGGGGACGCAGGCCTGCAAGGCGCTCAAGGCCGAGGGCTACCGGATCGTGCTGGTCAATTCCAACCCCGCCACGATCATGACCGATCCCGATCTCGCCGACGCCACCTATATCGAGCCGATCACGCCCGAGATCGTCGCCAGCATCATCGAGAAGGAGCGCCACGCCGTTCCCGGCGGGTTCGCGCTGCTGCCCACCATGGGCGGACAGACCGCGCTCAACACGGCGCTGTCGCTCAACAAGATGGGCGTGCTCAGCCGCTTCGACGTCGAGATGATCGGCGCGACCGCGCAAGCCATCGACAAGGCCGAGGACCGCAAGTTGTTCCGCGAGGCGATGCAGCGGATCGGGCTGGAGACGCCGCGTTCCCGACAGGTCAAGACGCTGATCCACGCGCTCGAGGCGCTCGAGGAGATCGGCCTGCCCGCCATCATCCGCCCCTCCTTCACCCTCGGGGGGACCGGCGGCGGCATCGCCTACAACCGAGCCGAGTTCATCGACATCGCCGAGCGCGGCATCGACGCCTCCCCCACCAACGAGGTGCTGATCGAGGAATCGGTGCTGGGCTGGAAGGAATTCGAGATGGAGGTAGTGCGCGACAAGCGCGACAACTGCATCATCATCTGCTCGATCGAGAACATCGACCCGATGGGCGTGCACACCGGCGATTCGATCACGATCGCGCCGGCGCTCACGCTCACCGACAAGGAATACCAGATCATGCGCGACGCCTCGATCGCGGTGCTGCGCGAGATCGGGGTCGAGACCGGCGGCTCCAACGTGCAGTTCGCGGTCAATCCGGAGGACGGACGGCTGGTGATCATCGAGATGAATCCGCGCGTTTCGCGCTCCTCCGCGCTCGCCTCGAAGGCCACCGGCTTCCCCATCGCCAAGGTCGCGGCCCGGCTCGCCGTCGGCTACACGCTCGACGAGATCGCCAACGACATCACCGGAGGCGCGACCCCGGCTTCCTTCGAGCCGACCATCGACTACGTGGTCACCAAGGTTCCGCGCTTTGCGTTCGAGAAATTCCCCGGCGCCGATCCCGTCCTCACCACCTCGATGAAGTCGGTCGGCGAGGCCATGGCGATCGGGCGCACGTTTCAGGAGAGCCTGCAGAAGGCGCTGCGCTCGCTCGAAAACGGCTTCACCGGTCTCGACGAGATCACGATCGAGGGCCTGGGCCAGGGCGACGACAAGAATGCCGTGCGCGCGGCGCTCGGCACGCCGACGCCAGACCGGCTGCTCAAAGTGGCGCAGGCGATGCGGCTCGGCTTCTCCGACCAGGACATCCACGCCTCCTGCAAGATCGATCCCTGGTTCCTGGCGCAGATCCGCGAGCTCATCGAGACCGAGGCGGAGATCGCCGCCAAGGGCCTGCCGGCGAGCGCCAGCGCGCTGCGCCGGCTCAAGGCGATGGGTTTTTCCGACGCGCGGCTGAGCAAGCTCACCGGGATCGCCGCCGAGACGATCACGCGCAAGCGCCATGCGCTCGGCGTGCGGCCGGTGTTCAAGCGAATCGACAGTTGCGCGGCCGAATTCGCATCGCCGACCGCCTACATGTACTCGACCTACGAAGCGCCGTTCGCCGGCGCGCCGGCGTGCGAGGCGGCGCCCTCGGACCGGGCCAAGGTGGTGATCCTCGGCGGCGGACCGAACCGCATCGGCCAGGGCATCGAGTTCGACTATTGCTGCTGCCACGCCGCGTTCGCGCTCAAGGAGGCCGGCTACGAGACCATCATGATCAACTGCAACCCGGAGACCGTGTCGACCGACTACGACACCTCCGATCGGCTCTATTTCGAGCCGCTCACGGCCGAGGACGTGCTCGAGATCATCGAGACCGAACGTTCGAACGGACGCCTGCACGGGGTGATCGTGCAGTTCGGCGGACAGACGCCGTTGAAGCTCGCCGCGGCCCTGGAACAGGCCGAGATCCCGATCCTCGGGACTTCGCCCGACATGATCGACCTGGCCGAGGACCGCGACCGGTTCAAGAAGCTGCTCGACCGGCTCAAGCTGCGCCAGCCCACCAGCGGCGTCGCCACCAGCCCGAGCGAGGCGCGCGCGATCGCAGACGCGGTCGGCTACCCGATCGTGATCCGGCCGTCCTACGTGCTTGGCGGGCGCGCGATGGAAATCGTGGCCGACCCCGTCCAGCTCGATCGCTATATCGTGCGGCTCGCCGGCGACCTCGACCGCCCTTCCGAGCTCGTGGTCTCTGAAAAGCGCCCGCTGCTGATCGACCGCTATCTCTCCGACGCCATCGAAGTCGACGTCGACTGCCTTGCCGACGGCAAGGACACGATCATCGCCGGGATCATGGAGCATATCGAGGAGGCCGGCATCCATTCCGGCGACAGCGCCTGCGCGCTGCCGCCGCATTCGCTCGGTCCGGATGCCGTCGCCGAGCTGGAGCGCCAGACGCGCGCACTCGCGCTGGCGCTCGAGGTCGGCGGGCTGATGAACGTGCAATACGCGATCAAGGACGGCGACATCTACGTGCTCGAGGTCAACCCGCGGGCCTCGCGCACGGTGCCCTTCGTGGCCAAGGTCATCGGGGTCCCGGTGGCCAAGATTGCGGCCAGGATCATGGCCGGGGAGGCGCTCGCGAGCTTCGAGCTTGCGCCCCCGAAGCTCGGACATATCGGCGTCAAGGAGGCGGTTTTCCCGTTCGCGCGCTTTCCCGGGGTCGATACCGTGCTCGGGCCGGAGATGAAATCGACCGGGGAGGTCATGGGTATCGGCCGCAGCTTCGCCATCGCCTTCGCCAAGAGCCAGATCGGCGGGGGCTCGCGGCTGCCGCGGACGGGTACCGTCTTCGTCTCGGTCAGGGATGCCGACAAGCCGCGGGTGCTCGAGGCGGTCCGCCTGCTGGTTTCGCTCGGATTTCGCGTCATCGCCACCTCCGGCACCCAGCGCTACTTGGCGGAACAGGGTCTGCCGGCCAGCAAGATCAACAAGGTGGCGGAGGGCCGCCCGCACATCGTGGATGCCATCAAGAACGGCGAGGTCCACCTCGTCTTCAATACCACCGAGGGGGCCACCGCCCTGGCCGACAGCCGCTCTTTGCGGCGTGCCGCCCTCTTGCATAAAGTGCCGTACTACACCACTCTTTCGGGGGCCGTCGCCGCAGCGCAGGGAATTAACGCCTATCTCGGGGGCGACCTCGAGGTGCGGGCGCTGCAGAGCTATTTCGGCGGCAAGCCTGCGTCCGGGAAACCGGGGCCGGCCGCCTGACGGGTACGTGTTTGGGACAGGTCCAGGGTCGCGTGGCCGGATGAAACTTCGGCCCGCGATCGGAATTATTGTCTCTTGGCTGAAGTCGGAGGTTTGAAGGAACAGATGGACAAGATCCCGATGACAGCGGAAGGCTATTTGACGCTCGAGAACGAGCTCAAGCACCGCCAGCAGGTGGAGCGGCCACGCATCATCCAGCAGATTACCGACGCGCGCACGCACGGGGACCTGTCGGAGAACGCCGAATACCATGCCGCCAAGGAGTCGCAGTCGCACAACGAGGGCCGCATCGCCGACCTCGAGGACAAGCTCGCGCGCGCCGAGGTCATCGACGTGTCGAAGCTGTCCGGCGACACCATCAAGTTCGGCGCGACCGTGACGCTGGTCGACGAGGACACCGAGAAGAAGCAGGTGTGGCAGATCGTCGGCGAGCCCGAGGCCGACGCCAAGAAGGGCAAGATCTCGATCACCTCGCCGCTCGCGCGCGCGCTCATCGGCAAGGCCAAGGGCACCAGCGTCGAGGTGGTGACGCCGAGCGGCGCCAAGGCCTACGAGGTCAAGAAGGTCGAGTGGCGGTAGTGATAGCCTGAGTCACTCATTCGCGGTCATCGCCGGGCTTCTTGTCCCGGCGATCCCGATTCTTTGGTTACGCGATCTCCCTCATAAAAATCACGCCTCACGCTCCAAGTTTCCCTAACCGGGATTGCCTGAACAACAAGCCCGGCAATGACAGTCTAGGGGTGGCTGCCCGGGTGCAGCATAGAGGTCCCCATGAAATTCGGCGTGTTCGATCACATGGACGATGCCGGCGTGCCGCTCGGGCAGCTCTATGCCGATCGGCTCAAGCTGGCCGAAGCCTACGATCGCAGCGGCATCTACGGCTACCACCTCGCCGAGCACCATTCGACGCCGCTCGGTTGCGCGGCCTCGCCCGGCTTGTTCCTGTCAGCCGTGGCGCAGCGCACCCGCGCCTTGCGGTTCGGGCCGCTGGTCTATCTCTTGCCGTTCTACCACCCGCTGCGCCTGATCGAGGAAATCTGCATGCTCGACCAGATGAGCGGCGGGCGCCTCGAGCTCGGCGTCGGGCGCGGCGTGTCGCCGTTCGAGACCCGCGCCTACGGCCTCGACTTCGCCGCCACCGGCGAGATCTATCACGAAGCGTTCCAGCTCATCCTGAAGGGTCTCGCCGCCGACGAGCTCACCTTCGAAGGAAAGCATTACCAGTTCCGCAACGTGCCGATGATCCTGCGGCCGGTGCAGCGGCCGCATCCGCCGCTGTGGTACGGCACCACGATCCCCGAGAACGCGGATTGGCCGGCGACAAACAATGTGAACATCGCGATCATCGCGCTGCGCCCGACCGTCCGCACCATCGCCGATCGCTACCGTGCGGTGCGCCACCGCCTCGGCAAGGACGCCGGGCCGATGCCGCTGATCGGGGTCGCGCGCCACGTGGTGGTTGCCGACACCGACGCGGAGGCGCTCGCGGTCGCGCGGCGCGCTTATCCGCGCTGGCGCGACAGTTTCCGTTGGCTGTTCGCGCGCCACGGCGCCGAGCCCCGGATCGCGTCCCTCTATCCGTCCACATTCGACGAGCTCATGGCGATCGACAACGGCATCGCCGGATCGCCCGCCACCGTGCGCGATTTCATCGCCGCGGAAGTCGCGGCGAGCGCCAGCAACTATCTGCTGTCGTGGTTGGCCTTCGGCGACATGACGCTCGCCGAATCGCTCGCCTCGCTCGACCTGTTTGCGCGCGAGGTGATGCCCGCCTTCGCGGAAACATGAACCCGGCGGCACCTGGCCGTCATGCGCCCATGGGCACCATCGCCGCGTCCTTGGAATTGCGCAACGTCAACGACGTCTTGACGTTGCGCACGTGCGGCGCGGCGGTGAGCTCGGCGACGAAGGCCTGGAAGGTCTTCAGGTCGGGCGCCACGCATTTGAGAATGAAATCGATCTCGCCCGAAAGCATCCAGCATTCGCGCACCAGCGGCTGGGCGCGGACGAATTCCTCGAACGCCTTCAGGTCGCTCTCGGCTTGGCTGCTGAGATGCACCATCGCGAAGACGGTCACTTCGTAGCCGAGCAACTTCTCGTCCAGCAACGCCCGGTAGCCCTTGATGTAACCGGCCTGTTCCAGGGCTCGCACCCGTCGCAGGCAAGGCGGCGCCGAAACGCCGACCCGGCGGGCGAGCTCCACATTGGTGATGCGGCCGTCGTCCTGCAGTTCCTTGAGAATCCGTCGATCGACGGCATCGAGTCGGGCGGGCACGAGCGCTCCGATAACTGTGACCCTCGCCATCATTAGCGAAGCTGCAGCCTTCACGAAAGATTATTGCTTGCCTGCGGTTCCTGGATACCATCAACCGGTGGCCCTGTGCACGGCTGCCGGCATTCTGGTCTGCATATCTTGCATGGCTGCCGAGAACCCATAGATTGTGCGAAGCATCAACGCGTCCTTCCCGACCGGCCGTCGTGCAAGCGCAGGTTCGCTTCAGGGGCCGAGGGATCGCCGCAGTTGCCTGCAAGGCGCCGGGGCTGGAACTGGATGGGCGCTCGAACGCAGCCCGGTTGGCGCCTCGGCTTTGGCGCTCCGCCGCAAGCGCATTAGGGGTATGGTCTCGATGGGTAAGCCCACCCGCGCCAAGGTCGTCATCGTCGGGTCGGGACCGGCCGGCTATACGGCCGCGATCTACGCCGCCCGCGCCATGCTGGAGCCGATTCTGTTCCAGGGCATCCAGCCGGGCGGCCAACTCACCATCACCACCGACGTCGAGAACTATCCCGGCTTTGCCGACGTCATCCAGGGCCCCTGGCTGATGGAGCAGATGCAGAAGCAGGCGGAGCATGTCGGCACGCGGATCGTCGCCGACCACGTCGGCAAGGTCGACCTCGCGCGCCGGCCGTTTCGGCTGGAGTGCGATTCCGGCGACCGCTATCTCGCCGACAGCGTGATCATCGCGACCGGCGCGCAGGCTCGCTGGCTGGAGCTGCCGTCCGAGCAGAGATTCAAGGGCTACGGCGTCTCCGCCTGCGCCACCTGCGACGGCTTCTTCTATCGCGGCAAGAACGTCATCGTCGTGGGTGGGGGCAATACGGCCGTCGAGGAGGCGCTGTTCCTCACCAATTTCGCTGCCCGGGTTACCGTCGTGCATCGGCGCGACGGTTTCCGCGCCGAGAAGATCCTGCAGGACCGTTTGTTCAAGAACCCGAAGATTTCGGTGATCTGGAACAGCGTGCTGGAGGAGGTTGTGGGCGGCGACAATCCGCTCAAGGTTTCGGGTGTCGTGCTGCGCGACGTCAAGACCGGCGCCTTGAGCGAGCGTGCGGCGGATGGCGTCTTCATCGCCATCGGTCACACGCCCGCATCCGAACTCTTCGCCGGGCAAGTGGAGATGAAGCCGTCGGGCTACATCAAGACCGCACCGTACTCGACCGCAACCTCGGTGCCGGGGGTGTTCGCCGCCGGCGACGTCACCGACGACGTTTACCGCCAGGCCGTGACCGCCGCGGGCCAAGGCTGCATGGCCGCGCTCGAAGCGGAACGCTTCCTGGCCGCGCAAGGCGAGGCGGAGCCGGCCGTCGTCGCGGCGGAGTGACAGCAGGTGCGCCAATGAGCATGGACTGGGACAAGCTGAAGGTCTTTCATGCCGCCGCCGAGGCCGGCAGCTTCACCCATGCCGGCGAACAACTTGGGCTGTCGCAATCGGCGGTCTCGCGCCAGGTCTCGGCGCTCGAGCAGGAGCTCGGCGTGTCGCTGTTTCACCGCCACGCCCGCGGACTCATCCTCACTGAACAGGGCGAACTCCTGCATCACACCGCCCACGACGTTTTCATGAAGCTCGAGGCCGCGCGCGCCAAGTTGACCGACAGCAAGGAGCGGCCGAACGGCGAGCTCAAGGTGCAGACGACCCCCGGGATCGGCGTGCATTGGCTTACGCCGCGGCTGGGCGAATTCATCGATCTCTATCCCGACATCCATCTCACGCTGATCACGACCGACGAGGAGCTGGACCTCGCGATGCGCGAGGCGGACGTGGCCATCCGCCTGCGCCTGCCGACCCAACCCGACCTGATCCAGCGCAAGCTGTTTTCCGTGCGGTTCCACGCCTACGGCTCGCCGGAATACCTCAAGCGGTTCGGCACGCCGCGCACGCTCGACGATCTTGATAACCATCGCCTCTTGCTGCTTGGCGGCACGATCGTTCCCAACCATTTCGAGAACCGGCGCTGGCTGATCGATGTTGCGCGCAACGGCAAAGGCCCGCGCGAGCCGACCCTCACCATTAACAACGTGCTCGGCGTTATGCGCGCGTGCCAGCGTGGTATCGGGATCGCCCTGCTGCCGGACTACCTGGTGGAGGAAAACGGCGGGCTGGTGCAGTTATTCGGCGAATCCGACAGCATCGCCCTCGATGCCTATTTCGTTTATCCGGAAGAGCTCAAATCGGTCGCGCGCGTGCAGGTATTTCGCGACTTTCTCGTCGCGAAGGCACAGCGCTGGCATTTCTGATCCGCGAGCGGCGCAACGCAGTCCGCAGCGCAGTGCACCGCATGGCTGGCATGCGACCCGCCGTGTTGTCCGCGGACATTGCCTGGGCATACTGCGACTCTCTGGCGGCGGTCGGTTGCCCATCCTCCCAGATTGCAGTCGTCAAGCCGTCAGCTGTTCCCCTCTGGAAGGTGATTGTCGGCCCCGCGCCGACAAACTGTAACCGGGCTCGCAAGGGTCCGGTTTTCTTTTGCAGCCGAGTTCCGTGCCATTCGGCTTCGTCGGACACGAAGACGCCGGGGGGCGGCGGGGGGCCTTGCAGGCGGAGCGGCCCCGCTCTACCTTACCGTTTGTTCACACGAACTCTAGGGAAACGCCAAATGACCTGGACAACTCCTACCCTCGTCGAGATCTGCATCGGTCTCGAGATCAACGGCTACCTGCCCGCCGAGCTCTGATTCCCGACGCAGTTGCGTCGGTCCTGAATGGGGCGCCTCACCGCGATCGTGCTCGGCGCGGCGGCGGGAGGAGGTTTTCCGCAGTGGAACTGCCGTTGCCCGAC
>JBAUOM010000188.1:0-2788 GCA_049579765.1 Xanthobacteraceae bacterium | reverse complement strand
CACCTGCTGCTCGAGTTCCGGACCGCGCTCGGCAACATCCTCCTCCAGCATCAGATCCGCGGCCTGCCGCTCGTGCAGGGACGCGCGGATGCGTTGGCGCTGATGGAGAAGATCGGCATCGCGCAGGCGGCCGACCGCTATCCGCGCGAGCTCTCCGGCGGCATGAAGATGCGCACCTCGATCGCGCGCGCGCTCGTCACCGAGCCCAAGCTCCTGCTCATGGACGAGCCGTTCGCCGCGCTCGACGAGATCACCCGCTTTCGCCTCAACGACGACCTCCTGGCGCTGTGGCGGTCGCTGCGCAAGACCGTGGTGTTCGTCACCCATTCGGTGTTCGAGTCGGTCTACCTGTCGCAGCGGATCGTGGTGATGACGCCGCGGCCGGGGCGGGTGTTCGCCGAGCTCTTGATCGAGGCGCCGCATCCGCGCGACGAGCGCTTCCGCACCTCGGCCGAATATGCCGGCTATTGCCGCATGGTGTCGGACGCGCTGGCGCGCGCCAGCACCGCGGGGGACCCATGAGTCGTGCCCAGACGTGTCCCGGGCGCGGCGCAGCACCGAGCTTGCGCAGACAGCAGTGACTTGTGTTGCCGACATGCCAGCGTCCGAGCAGTCTCCGAGGTAAGGCCATAAGTGGAAGAAGGTGAGCGAACGGCGATGAATGCGGTGAAGCCGCCGAACGAAGCGCCTCCGCGGCACGACCGCGCGCTGCGCGTGCTGCTCCCGATCGCGGTGCTCGCGCTCGGCGTCGTGCTGTGGGAGCTGGTGGTGCGCCTGGGCGGCATTCCGCCCTACGTGCTGCCGTCGCCGTGGCGGGTGTTCTCGACGCTCGTTGCCGACTGGGCGATGCTGTGGGCCGCGCTGCTCGTCACCCTCACCACCACGATCGAGGGCTTCCTGCTGGCGGCCGGCGGCGGCATCGCGCTGGCGGTGCTGTTCAACCAGTCCCGCCTGATCGAATATTCGCTCTATCCCTATGCGGTGATCCTGCAGGTGACCCCGGTCGTGGCGATCGCGCCGCTGCTCCTGGTCTACCTGCCGCAGCCGGCGGCGGTGCTGGCCTGCGCCTGGATCGTCGCCTTCTTCCCCGTGCTCGCCAACACCACGCTCGGCCTCAACTCGGTCGATCACAACCTCGCCGACCTGTTCCGCCTCTACGGCGCCACCCGCCGGCAGGTGCTGTTCGAGCTCAAGCTGCCGGCGGCGCTGCCCCAGATCCTGGCCGGCCTGCGGATCGCCGGCGGGCTGTCGCTGATCGGCGCCGTGGTCGCCGAGATCGCTGCGGGCTCGGCCGGGGCCGGCTCGGGCCTCGCCTACCGCATCGTCGAAGCCGGCTACCGGCTCAACATCCCGCGCATGTTCGCGGCGCTACTGCTCCTCTCGCTCGCCGGCATCGTCATCTTCTTCGCGCTCTCGGTCCTCTCCCACCTGCTGCTGCGGCGCTGGCACGAGAGCGCCGTCATGCGCGAGGTCTGAACCGGCGCGCTCGCGCCTTGCCATGGGGGCAGTCCTTCATGCAGGCTGGACCTCGCCGGCACAAGCCACGCATTTCGGTGTGAACAGGCGTCGCCACAGGAGGGTCTTCATGGCTCGGATCGTCAGTCTCGTCGTCGCGCTCGTGGTTGTCTGCGCCGGCCCCGCGCCCGCGCAGGACTATCCGGCCAAGCCCATCCACATCCTCGTGCCCTATGCCCCGGGCGGAATCACCGACATCGCCGCCCGCATCGTCGGCGCCAAGCTCACCGAAGCCTGGGGCCAGCAGGTGGTGGTGGAGAACAAGCCCGGCGGCAACGGCTTCATCGCCATGAGCGCGGGCGCCAAGGCGGCCCCCGACGGCTACACGCTCACCATGGCGACCGTCGGCGACGTCGCGATCAATCCGGCGATGTTCAAGGAGATGCCCTACGACGTCGAGCGCGATCTCGCGCCAATCGCGATGGTGAGCGACGCGCCGATGGTGCTCGCCGCGCACGCCAACGCGCCCTACAAGTCGATCGCCGAGGTCATCGCCGCCGCCAAGGCGCAACCCGGGCGGCTCTCGGTCGCCACGCCGGGGAACGGCAGCGTCAACCAGATCGTGCTGGAATGGATGGCGCTCAATACCGGCACCCGGTTCCAGCACATCCCCTACAAGGGCTTTTTTGTTGTCTAGGGCTGTCCATAGTCGTCCGTAGTTGTGTAGCGAGCTATTGGAGTTGCCCGGCTTCCGGTACATATTGGTGTCGGGCAGTCCATAGCTGTCCAACCGCGTCAACGAGACACTGGCAGGACACCATGGCACCCCGGCTCCGCTCTCCTACCCTCGAAACCCGTACCGCTCGGCTTCGGCTCAAGGTCCGTCGCAAGCCCTATTTCGTCCCGGTCGCCCCGGGGATCGCGCTTGGCTATCGCCGCAACCTCGGCCCCGGGTCGTGGCTCGTTCGCTGCGCTGACGGCAAGGGCGGAGCGTGGACCAAGGGCTTTTCCACCGCCGACGACTTCGAGGATCCGAACGGCGAGCAGGTGCTCGACTTCTGGGCCGCGCAGGTCCGCGCCCGCGAACTCGTTCGCGGCAAGCACCCCGACGCCACGAAGCCGGTGACGGTGTCGGAGGCGCTCGACGAGCACGAGCGTGATCTCGCCGCCCGCGGTGGCCTCGTTGCTCACGTGCAGCGGGTCCGTCGTCTGCTGTCTCCGGTGTTGCTGGAGCGGCCGGTCGGGCTCCTCGTCATGCGCGAGCTCCGACGCTGGCGCGACAGTCGTCTCGCCCTCGGGTTGGCGGCGGGCACCGTCACGCGCGAGTGCAAGT
>JBAUOM010000187.1:0-14692 GCA_049579765.1 Xanthobacteraceae bacterium | reverse complement strand
GCGAGGTGGTGGCGCGCTCGACGCCGTGGCGCGCCGCCGAACTCGGCGCTGCGATCGCGCGGGAGGCCGCATGACCTCGCCGCTGCAGCAGAAGCTCAGGGTCACCGGGCCCGTCGTGGTCACCGCCAACCGGCTCGCCGATGGCGCCGTGATCTATCGCACCGCGCACGGCTGGAGCAACGATCTCGCCGCGGCGGCGGTCGTGAGCACGGCGCCGGCGGCGACCGAGCTGCTCAGCGCCGCGCTCGCGGACAAGCTCGCGGCGGTCGACGCCTATGTCGCGCCGGTCGAGCTGACGGCGGAGCAGCGCGTCATCCCGGGCAATCTGCGCGAGCGCATCCGCTGCAATGGACCGACCGTGCCGCTGCCGGGCCAAGGCTGAGGGCCTCTCATGTACGTGTACGACGATTTCGACCGCACGCTCGTCGAGGAGCGCGTGCGCGACTTCCGCGACCAGGTCGGCCGCCGTTTGTCGGGCGAGCTCACGGAAGAAGAATTCAAGCCGCTGCGCCTCATGAACGGGGTCTATCTGCAGCTGCACGCCTACATGCTGCGGATCGCCATTCCCTACGGTACGCTCTCCTCCGACCAGTTGCGCACGCTCGCGCACGTGGCGCGGACATACGACCGCAATTACGGCCATTTCACCACGCGGCAGAACATCCAGTTCAACTGGATCAAGCTCGAGCAGTTGCCGGACGCGATGGCCGACCTCGCGCGCGCAGGCCTGCACGGCATGCAGACCAGCGGCAATTGCGTGCGCAACATCACCACCGATCAATGGGCGGGCGTGGCGCCCGACGAGATCGAGGATGCGCGCATCTGGGCGGAGCTCCTGCGCTAGCACCTCACCCTGCATCCGGAGTTCTCGTTCCTGCCGCGCAAGTTCAAGATCGCGCTCACCGCCGCGGCGCACGACCGCGCGGCGGTGCGCGTGCACGATATCGGCTTGCGCATGCACCGTAACGGCGCCGGCGAGATCGGCTTCGAGGTGATCGTCGGCGGCGGGCTCGGGCGCACGCCGTTCATCGGCAAGACCATCAAGCCGTTTCTGCCGAAGCGGGATCTGCTGAGCTACGTCGAGGCGATCCTGCGCACCTACAATCAGTACGGCCGCCGCGACAACATCTACAAGGCGCGCATCAAGATCCTGGTGCATGAGCTCGGCGCGGAGAAATTCGCGCGCGAGGTCGAGCAAGAGTGGCACTCGATCAGGGATGGCGCGCTGGTGCTCGACTCGGCCGCGGTTGCAGAGATCGCGGCGCGTTTTCGCTATCCCGACTACGCACTGCTCGGGGACAATCCCCCCGAGCTGAAGCAGGCCCGCGACCAAGACCGGCACTTCCGCGCCTGGCTCGACAACGCGGTGTTCAACCACAAGCTTCCCGGCTACGCCGTCGTGACGCTGTCGCTCAAGCCGGTGGGGGAACCACCCGGCGACGCCACCGCGCCGCAGATGGATGCCATCGCCGAGCTGGCGGATCGCTACAGCTTCGGCGAGATCCGCGTCGGGCACGAGCAGAATCTCGTCCTGCCCCACGTCGCCCAGCGCGATCTCCCGGCGCTATGGCGGGCGCTGCACGAGATCGGCGTTGCGACGCCCAATGTCGGACTCGTCTCCGATATCATCGCGTGTCCCGGCCTCGATTATTGCAGCCTCGCCAACGCGCGTTCTATCCCGGTCGCCGAGGAGATCACGCGCCGCTTCAGGGACATGGACCTCGCCCGCAGCCTCGGGCGGCTGCACATCAACATCTCCGGCTGCATCAACGCCTGCGGCCACCATCACGTCGGCCATGTCGGGATCCTCGGCGTCGAGAAGAACGGCGAGGAGTACTACCAGGTGACGATCGGCGGCCGTGCCGACGACGATGCCCGGCTCGGCGCGATTCTCGGCCCTGCCGTGCCGTACAACGAGATCGCCGACGTGGTCGAGGATATCGCCGCCGCCTATCTCGAGCTGCGCGAACGGCCGGACGAGCATTTCATCCACACGGTCGAGCGCGTCGGCATCGAGCCGTTCAAGGAGCGTGTCTATGCCGCTCGTTAAGGCCGGCCGTGTCGTCGAAGATCGTTTCGTGCGGGTGCTCGGCGACGCCGCGGTGCCGGACGGCGTGCCCGTCATTCTGCCGGCGGCGCGCCTTCTGGCGGATGCGCGCGATCTCGTGCTGCGCCAAGCCCCGACCGGCGTCGTGTGGCCGAACGACCGCGGGCTCGCCGAGCTCGCGCCGTATCTCGACTGGATCGCGCTCGTCGCGCTCGTCTTCCCGAGCTTTCGCGACGGCCGCGCCTACAGCCAGGCCAGGATCCTGCGCGAGCGCCACCAATTTCGCGGCGAGCTGCGGGCGACGGGCCAGGTCCTGCGCGACCAGCTCCTGTTCATGCAACGCGCCGGCTTCGACGCCTTCGAGGTCACGAAAGAGAGCGACGCGGCGGCATTCGCGGACGCAGTGCACCGCTACAGCGTCTTCTACCAGCCGACCGGCGATGGACGCACGAGCACGCTGAAGGCGCGGCTCGCCCGCGGCAGGCTGCTCCAGGGCGAACGGGAATCCGTCCCCTGATCTTCATGTCGCGGCAGCTTACCCCTCGTACGACGCGCTCGCCCGGTACGCGTGAGCTGTGCCACGCGTGTTATGGACCTCGTTCCCTCCAATAGGCTCATGACAGCGTGGGCGCGCCGCGAACGAACACGAAATCCGGCGCTGTTGCCCGCGCGCGGGCTCGGCCGCGCATGGCAAGATCAACGGATACCGTTCGCCAGGACCATTTTCGACACGGCCTCGGCGTAAACCTCGTGCCCGAATGCGGAGGGATGGCAGTCTGCGGTGGACGAGCACATGCGCAGGGCGTCCTCGCGCGACAGCGAAACAAAATCGGTGGTCTTGTAAATTTCAGCGCCGGTGATGCTCCGTAAGCTGTCCATCAGGCTCCGACTGCGATTGTCGAGATCGAACTCGCGACCCTCGGCGATCGATTGTCCCAGGGCGATGTGCGCAAAGAGATAAGGGACACCGGAATTCATCACGCCCGCGAGATCGGCCATGAATTTCGGATCGTCGCGGTAATCGTCGTACGTCACCTGCGGGTTCGTCGACGGCAGGACCGAACGCCACTGCGACCTGAACCCGTTCCGATAGCGAACCATGTCGTAGACGTACGAAGCCTTGAGATCGAAGAGGTTGGCCTGGGGAATGCCGTTCTTGATGGCGATTTCACGATGCTTGATCAGGATCTTCTGCAGGATCGGATCGCGTCTTTGCTCCTCCGGAGATTTCTTCACCTGCGCTTCGCACCAGCCGCGCGTTGGCGAGGACATGACGATCGCGGTGTCGGCCGCGGTCTCGGGGTCCGGGCTCGGCGAGTTTTGAACCGAGGAATAGAGCCGGATATCGTCTCCGGTGCCGACCGTCGTACGCCAATATCGCGCCCGCCCCAGCGACGGTCCGTTGAATGCAATGACGACGAGCGAGGGCCGCAGCTCCTTCAGCTTGCCGTTTGCGAGCGCAATGATCTGCGGCATGCCGTATCCGTCCCGCGCCATGTTCCGGACGCGCACGGTTCTGCCGAGCTTCCCCTCGAGCTTCTCGCCCAGCATTTTCGTCCAGGCCGGACCGGTCGCGTAGGCTCCGGCGAACGAATCGCCGAAGACCACGATTCTGAAATCAGCCTGGTCGAAATCCGGAACCGAGGGGCCGAGACTTCCTTGCTCGTTCGCGACCCCAAACTGACTGCAACCCGTCACGACGCCGCCCGCCAGCTGAACGCTGTCCACTTTGAGAGATGGCACGTAGCCGTACCCGTAAACCGGGTCGTACCGCCACGGGGAGGCGCTCCAGACCGAGAAGTCCGCGCCGTCGATCGTCGTCGTCGTCTTGAAATGGTCGGGGTACTTGAACAGGAGGTAAAGGCGATATCCGCCCTCGACACCGACCGCCATCGCAACCACTGTAATGGCGAGCCGAAGGACGCTCAGAAGCCGACGCATGGTCGAGTTTCGAAGCTAGAAATTGCGGTACAAGAACGGAGCAATTGCGCTTCCTTCCGTCAACAATGCCAATCCGACCAGGACGACGACGACAATCCCGATGGGAACGAGGAAGCGCTTCATTTCGGTCCCGGTCGCTGGTGCAGGCCACGATCGCGATTGACTTAGCAGCAAATGCGCCGCTAACGCTACACAAAATATCGGCTCCACTCCGGCGATACGGGGTCCGTGCTTGCACCGCTCGACATCCTCATCACCTGACACCCGGCAAGGATGCCGGGCAGGGTGGCGGCCATGAGCGGCCTGCGGCATGCCGCTTCCGAACGCGTCGCATCGCTTGATCTCCTGCGTGGGCTGGCGGCGTTCGCCGTCATGGTTCCGCATTTTTTCATGTACTACCTCAGAGACGCGTCGGTCTTCGCCGAGGTCGTCTCGGTCACGGCGGTCGAGGTCTTCTTCGTGCTCAGCGGCTTCGTGCTCGGGCCGCAAATCGTGCTCTGCGCGCGCCGGCGGAATTGGGCGACATTGCGCACCTTCCTGATCCGCCGGTGGATGCGGACCATTCCGTCCTATCTGGTCGCACTGCTGGCGATTTCGGTAATCTTCCGCGGAGTCGGCTCGGTCGATTTCTTCCGATACGCCGCCTACGTGCAGAATCTGTTTTTTCAGCATAACAGCCTCGACTACTACCCGGTGGCGTGGAGCTTGTCGGTCGAGGAGTGGTATTACGTGGTTTTTCCGCCCTTCCTGCTGCTGTACGCGAAATTCGCGAGACGCGGGAGCGAGTGGTTCGAATATGTCTGCGCCGCGCTGCTTTTCATCGCGTTCATCACGCTTCTGCGGTCAGTATATGGCGACACCGCGGATTGGGGAGCGCAGGTGCGCCGCGTGGTGGTGTTCCGCATCGACTCCATCGCTTACGGGTTTCTGCTCTATCTCATTGTGCAGCACGCGAACTTTGCATGGAACGCGCAACTGCGTCTCCTTGCCTTGCTCGCGCTCGCCGCAACGACAATTGCCGTGCTTCACCTCAACGCCAGGATGATCGACAGCGATGCCGCCTGGCTCAAGGAGATCCATCCGTTCGTGTCCGCCGCATTCGGAATGTCGACACTGGTGTTTTTTCTGTCGGTAAATTCGTTCTTCCAGACGCGGTGGCAAAGGGCGGTCTGCAGCTATCTGGGCCACATCTCCTACGCGACCTACCTGTTCCATCTGGTCATATTGTATCTGCTCGTGCGCTACCTGCCGCAGCAGGCCGAGCTCTGGCACTTCATTTTGTACATGGCGGCAGTCGTCCTGTTCACGACCATCTTCTTTCACGGCTTCGAGCGGCCGATACTCGCCAGTCGGCCGCGCTATCCGCAGCTCGCCGCCACCGGCGTGGCGCCGATTCACGATCCCGCGGAGATCGCCCGATTGCGGCAGTGACCGACGCAGCCGGACAGCCCGCGAGTTCGACAAGCATTTCCTTGCGCTCGCTCGGCCTTGGCTCACAAGCCAAGCGCCTTGTTGTCGAGCCCATCGCGAAGGCGGCATTTGTTGTCGGCAAAGAGACCGAAGTGGAATTCGATCCGCGCGTCGAGCGCGCCGTCGAAGGACATGAGCGTCTGGAGCAGGTTTGCGCGGGCCAAGCGCACCGCGGCTCCGTTGACGACGACGAGGCAGTGAGAGAACTGGATCGGCAGGAGGATGTGCGCCGGTCCATCGCTCGTTGCCCGGATTCGGATGCCGTCGCGCTCGATGGTCATCACCACATTGCGCGCTCGGGCCGTCGTCGGCGGAATATCATCCTCAACCACGGCGATCTGATCGAGGCGGCTCTTGTTCTTCCGTATCCGCTCCACGATGGCATCCGCAGTGGCCGCCTTCACGAAACGCGTGGGGCTGTAGGTGGCCAGGTTGACGTCGCTCAATTCGAACAGATGGACCCCGAGCGCGCCTCGCGAAGTGGCGGAGCCGCGAAGAATTGCGGCGCCGTCGATCGTCTCCGCATCCGTGAGGACGAATCGCACGCCCAACGCCCGCAACAAGTCGGTATCGATCGTGAACGCGCGCAGGTAGTTGGTGTGGCCCCTGAGCCCGCCGGGCGCGAGCAGCCGCGCAGCAAAGGCATGGGCCAGCACCGACGTCCACTCGCCGTACTCCTCGAAGGTCGGAATGTTCGAGCGCCACAAATCGGCATCGGTGAATGTCTCGCCGTAATGGATGCGGAAATATCCGATGGCGTTGATGTAGCGGTTGCTGTCGCTGACATCCTCGCGCGAGCCCGGCCAGATCGCTCCGTTCTTGTCCAACCAGATCGTGGCCGTGTAGCCGCGAAACGGACTTCCCACGCCGATGGATGCATTTTCATGCAAGTAGTCGCGAAGGGAAGCGTCTTGCGGTGTCGGAACGTCTTGGCGAATGCCGAGGGACAAATGAACCAAGGCCAAGGTCGGAAAAATCGCCAGGGCAATGACCGGCCCGAATGCGACTCTCTTGCTCCAAAAGGAGCGGATCAGTTCGAGCGCCAAAAGCACCCCGCCCAAAGCCAGAATACCCGTAACCACCTGCGCGGCACGATAGCGGCCGACGTCGTAGGGTCGGGCGAGCATTTCGACGATGATCAGGCAGGCGAAAGCGGCGAGCGCAACGGTCGCGATCAAGCCCGCCAGACGCTTGGCGCTGAACGCCCTGGCGCGCGAGGATAGATGGACTTTGATCCGACGGAACAGCTCGAAGAACGGAACGACGGCGAAGATGCAGATAAATGACCAGGACGACAAAATCAGAAAATGGCTGGAAAGGACGCTCACCGGCCCGAGCCATCCGCCCTGATACGCGTAAGCGTAAAGGTGTGCGAGCCCGATATAGGCGATCAAGGCGCAGGCCGCGGCTCGGATGTCGCCGCCGCGGGTGAAGGCCGCGACGCCCGCCCCGGCAAGCGCGCTGATTTCCAGCCAAGCCCCCCTTTGCTGGGTGCACAGGAGCAGGCGCGGATCGGAGCAGAGCGGGTGAGTCCGCAGCAGGTGCAGCCAAGCGTCGGGCGACAGCAGCCGATCCCATGCAATCGCGGAAGTTGGCGTACGCCCGGCGGTGGCCATGGTCCCGAGATAATAATCGACAAGCCCCGAGCCGAAAAAGAACATCAGACACGCCAGCAGCGCCGCCGCCTTCCAGGCCCATTCGGCGCCCGATGGCCGGCTCGCCAGGGTCACGGCGAGTGCAACGGCGGCATAAGCGGGGGCCGCGAAAATGAAAGTGAACGGTGCCGACAGCAATCCGCAAACGAACAGGACGAGGAAGCCCGCAGACAGCGCCGCATTGCCGCGCCAATCGCGGATACGCCCGCAGATGAGAAACAGTGCCGTCGCGGCATTCAACACCGACGCCAGATGCACGTAATAGGGTGCGAGCGAATACCAGTCATAGATCCGAAAGACCGTGGAGAAGGGAGGAAACAACAGATAGAGGTGAAGCTGGGCGGCGGCCGTCGCCGTCACCCACGAAAAGCCGAGCGTGCGCGCCAGCAGGATGATGCTGGCCGCGAGCTCGATGGCATAAACGACATAGGAAACGATGTTCTTTGCGTTATCGTCGACCGGCAGCGCGAGGGCGAGCGCTCCCGGATTGAGCCAGGGCAGGTTCGGAAAATACATCGAGCCCATCCCCGCCAGCATGCTGTAGGGGCTGAGGTCGAAGGGCTTTCCGAAACGAAGAATCGCCTCGACGTTCCATTTTGCCCATTCGCCGTCCATCGGCGTGTAGAGGGCAAGCGGCATGCGGTTCATGCCGACGATCATCAGGCCGGCGAGAACGCTCCAAGACAAGAGATAAGGCCGAGCGCGGCCGAGCGCCGTCATCGGCGGGCCTCGATCCTTTACCATCGCGGTGGCGCGCGGTAGCTGCGCCTTCTGCCACATGCAGCGTCGACCCGTCCGTTATCCGATGGACCGCCCAACCGAACGCTATTATATGACCGCCGTGTCCGGAAATCGCGCAGCGCGTAGAGGGGTCATCGACATGGAAACCACCGACGAAACGACTTCGCAGCCCGACATGCGTCTCGGACCCATCGGCCAATTCGCGGTCAAGACCGTGATCGTTGCCGCCGCCGTCGTCGTATCCGCGTGGATCATGCTCGACGTCCTGGACGATTTCGCCGACCGGCGAATGCAACAGCTGCAGCAAACGCTGCGTTCCGCCACCTCGCTCGGCGGCCGGCAATTCTGGACCAAGCTCGAGGATCAGCTCGCGCAGCTCGCCGATCCGAAGTCCGACCTCCCGCCGGAGAAGAAACAGAAGATCCTGGCGGAGATCAAGGTCATCTCCGACCGGTGGCGGCCGTTCCTGCTCGAAGCGGCTGCGTCCATCGAGGGGAAGCCCGACAAGCCCGCTCAGTGATGCGGCCTGGAGTCCGCGCTGCAACCAGGGAAACGCCACGTCGCGTGTCGAACGTACCGTCACCCGTGTCCTCGGGTTCCGCGACGCAGAAATGGATTTCCAGCTCATGCGCTCCCTCGGCGCAGCGGCCTTCCGTGCCGGCGAACCGGGCGAAATCTTCGCCACCCCGGAACGATGCCGGATGAAAGTCCCGTAGCATGGCCGCCGGCATTCGCGGTGCTCGCCGGGCGCGTGCGCAAGGCGGCCGAGAGCGCGGAGCGCAACGGTCGCGGCATCAGCGCGCGGGATCACTTCCTGCGCGCGTCGATGTTTCGTGACCGCGATCGGCTCGCTACGATTTCCTATGATACCACCGGAACCGAAGTTCCGGCCCAATCGCACAAATCTCACGCCACGGTCGCATGAGCGCCCTGCTGTCGCCCCGATCAGGCTTCAGCCAAGCGACCGCCGCAATGACGGGGCGTTGCAATGTGGCGCTTGCTATCATGATGACTCCAGGAGGGATCATATCGCGCCGGAGCGTGTTGCGCGGGCTGGGAGCAGCCGCGTCGGCGTTCGCGCTCGAAGGCTGCGCGTCGCTGGGGGGAACCGGCGCGCGCTTGGGCGCGGCGGAGCTTCGGACCAATCCGACGCTGCTGGTCGCAACCACCCGCAAGCCGGTGGGCGGCGCGCGGGCCGAGCCTTGGTTCGGGTCGGAGCGTGCGGCGCGAATGAGCATCGCGCGTGCAACCCTTACCGCGCCGGATACCGGCCGCTTCTCCCTTGCTTCGATGGGCCTCGCCGATTGGCGCGTCGAAAAGATCGAACCCGTGCCGACGGTCGGCGATCTGCTCGGGCCCGCCGCCGGCGTGCGCGACGTGCTGCTTTACGTCCACGGTTTCAACGAGACCTTCGAGACGGCGGCGCTCGATGCCGCGCGCCTTTCCGATGGCATCCGATTCCGTGGCGAGACGATGGTGTTCTCCTGGCCGTCGAAGGCGAAGCTCTTCGACTATGGCTATGACCGCGAAAGCGCCATGTGGTCGCGCGACGCTCTGGAACAGGTGATCTTCGGGCTGATCACGAGCCCGGCCGTGGGCCGCGTCCATATCGTCGCGCACAGCATCGGCACCATGCTGACCATGGAAGCGGTCCGCCAGATCTACGACCGGCACGGCGGCGCGGTCGCGGAAAGGATCGGCACGGTGGTGTTCGCGGCGCCGGATATCGACAAGGACGTGTTCTCCTCCTCGGTCGCCCATATCGGCCCGCTTGCCTCGAAGATCACCCTCATCACGGCGACGAACGATCGGGCGCTCGCCGTGTCGCGCTGGATGGCGGGAGGGATCACGCGCGTCGGCGCCGCCGAGCACGCCGAGCTCGAGCGGCTGGGGCTGCGCGTGATCGACGCCTCGAAACAGGGTTGGGGCATCATCAACCACGACCTGTTCCTGTCGAATGCGCAGATTCGGGAGATCATCCGCGGCGCCATCGATGGACGTCCGCCCGGCGGAGCCTGAGATCGCCGTCGCAGGCGTGCGGACACCGCACCGCGCGGACGGGGACGATGCCGAAGCGGACCGCGTGCGACCCTCGACATCCGGAGCTTGAGCCGCGGCCGACGTCGCTGCCGCCCGACCGCACGGCGGGGACTCGACGGCCCGTGATATGTATCCGGTGGATCTCGGATGCATTATACACATCGCGAATCCCGGCGGGCTGAATCGGTCGGGGAGGGACGGAAACGATGATGTCCAAGCGTATGGTTGTGCCGGCGGCGCTGGCGGTCGGTTTCGTCGCGGTCGCCGTCGGAAATGGTTGGAGCCAACCCTATCCTGCCAAGCCGCTCAGGCTGATCCTGCCGTACACCGCCGGCTCGCCCAACGACGTGATCGCCCGGCTCGTCGCGCCGGGCCTGTCGTCGCGTCTCGGGCAGACCGTGGTGGTCGACAACCGCGCCGGCGGCGGTACCACGATTGGACTGCGAGCGGTCATGAGCGCCGAGCCCGACGGCTATACGCTGCTGTTCAGCAACACGCCCACGCATGTCATCGCCCAGTCGGTCGTGAAGGGCTTCAGCTACGATCCGGTCAACGACTTCGTCCCGATCGCCACGTTCGGCGCGAGCACGCTGGCGCTCGTTGTCCCGCCGTCCATTCCGGCGAATTCGCTGACGGAATTCGTCGCCTACGCCAAGGCAAATCCGGCCACGCTGAACTTCGGTTTCGGCCAGGGGACGTTGCCGCATCTCGTGGGCGAGGCGCTGCTGGTGGCGACCGGCGTGGACATGGGCAGGATTCCCTACCGCGGCGGCGCCCAGGCGCTCACCGACATGCTGGGCGGACGCATTCACATGCTGCTGAGTGCCACGGCGACGCTGACCCCGCTGGTGCGCCAAGGCCAGGTCAAGGCGCTTGCGGTCTCGAGCCCGCGGCGTCATCGCGATCTTCCGGAGGTGCCGACGATGGCGGAGAGCGGCTTTCCCGCGCTCACGACCGTTACCTATTACGGGATCTTGGGTCCGGCCGGACTGCCGGCCGACGTCGTCGGCAGGCTCAACAGCGATGCCAACGAGATGCTCAAGTCTCCCGAGCTGCAGGCGAGCCTGCTGAAGGTCGGGTTCGAGCCGCATGGCGGCTCCCCGCAAGATTTCGCGGCGCTGATCTCGAGCCAGCTGCAGCAGTGGGCTCCGATCGTGAAGTCGACCGGATTCCAGATGGATTGATGCTGACGGACTGTTTTGCCGCACCGCGGCCCCTCGGCGCGGCAGTGCGCTACCAACGCGTGCGGAGCGAGCCGGATTTATCCCTGGGCAATCAGCAGATCCGATTGCGCCATGGCTGCGATCAGCATGACGACGCCGATTCCGAAGCCGGCGGTGATGGCGGCTGCCGCGATCGTCTCCATGGGACCACGAAGCAACGCTCGGACCTCACCCGACTTGCTCGGGCGGCATAGCCACGCCGTCGCTACCGTTACCGTCAAGAGAGCAATTGCAAAAATCGCCACGGCCCAGTCTCCCATCGCATAGGCCCATAGGGATAAGTCACATCGGCCCGGACTGCCGGTGTGACCGATCGCCCCTGAGACAATTTGGGCGCGGCTTTTCCGGAACCGGCCACTGCCCCGATGCAACCCGGCGACATGGGCGCCGCGACCCTCTCCAGGTCGGGAAATACGCAATATTGCGGAGATTGGGCGGGTCTCGATGGGCAAGTGCCATCGGGCGCACGCCGTCGCCGCGCGAATCGACGCGCGACGGGAGAGACGACGGCGAAGCCCGGCCTGGTCTCGAGGCGGCCCTTGTTCAGCAATGCATCACGTTTTGCCGGCGCTTCCGGTGATTTGCGCCGGATCGAGTGTGGCAAAACCCACACGCTCGTTTTTTTTCGGAATGGCGAGGCCGTTTCCGGCCTTCGTGTCATTGAAGCGCGGCATCAATCGCAATTAAATCGGTGCATGCCGCGGACGCAGCGGCTCCATCACTCGATCGCATGCGAGATCACCATGATCGCGCCGGCCATCCAGCGTGCGCCACGGACGTTGCTCCTGATCGGCGAGGACGAGCAAGGCCTGCCGATGGAGGTGGTCATGCTCGACCCTGGCGTGGCGCGCCTGCACGATGGGCTCCGCGCGTGGCTGGCGGCTATGTTGCCGGATCGTCTCTCGTATGCGCTCGGCCTCATGCGGCCGACCGATGCCGATCCGCTGGCCGTACCTGGATCGACACTGATCGATGTCCGAATGAGATGGGCGGGGCTGTGAGGGTCGCCGACGACGGGCGCGCCGCGGGCAGGCGGCGCCTGTCGATACGCTGAAATCAACGGCGTTTCCGTGGTGGACGGAAGCATGGCTCGGGCAACCCATTCGCGCTCCTGCGATTGAGGCGCGCGCTACTTCAGCCGCTTCGCCGCCTCCTCGACCAGGCTGAGGTCGGAATACTTCTTGACGTCCATACGCGACTTGATGAAGCCCATGTCCGCGACGGTGTCGACGTTGCGCTGAAGCGCCACAAGGTCCGGCATCATGTTCGGATCACGGTAATAGTCCTTCTTGGTAAACAACCAGCCGAACCGCTCGGGCGGGATCTTGAGCAGCTTGGAGGCGATCTTTGCCACTTCGTCGTGATTTTTCGGGTCGAGGTACCAGCGCTCGATCCGCAGCATGTCCTCCATGTAGTCGACCAGCACGGCGCGGTGCTTGTCGATGAACGACTGCCGCGCGGTCCAGAATACGAACTGCGTGGTCCCCATGCCCTCGGTCTGGTCGTAGAGCGGAAAGCCGATCTCGTTGAGCAGCGGATTGAGGGCGAACGGCATCACCGCCGTGACCAGGTCCGCCTTCTTCTCGTTCAACATCGCCGGCATCGTCGGGAACGGCGCCTCGATGACGGTGAAGTCGCGCTTGTCGATCAGGCCGTGCTTCTTCAAGCCTGCCTTCATGGCGATGTCGACGCCCGCGCCGATCGCATTGGTGGCGAGAACCTTGCCCTTGAGATCCTCGATCTTTTTGATGTCCGAATCCTTGCGCACGAAGAACTGATTGCTGAAGTAGCCGGGAACGCCGTCGCGGAACTCGTCGCAGATGACGCGCAGGTCGCTGATGCCGGCGTTCTCGATCGCGATCCCGAGCGTCGAATAAGCGAGGTTGGCGATCTCCAGTTCGCCGTTGACCATGGCCGTGATCATCGGCGGTGTGCCCTGGTAGCGCACCGCTTCCATGACGTAGGAGGTGCCCCAGTGCTTGGCGAGGTCCTTCTTCTCGACGATGAGCGGCTCCCAGTTGGAGACCGGGACCACATAGGAATTGCGGATCAGAAGCGGCTCGGCGGTGGCACCGCTCGCGCCGAGCACGACGGCGAGCACAGCGGGCAGAGCTTTCAAGGCAGGCATCTTGTCCTCCTCGCACCAACGGCGTGTTTTTCAACCTATTAGATTGATTGTGAGAAATACCGGCGGGGTTGACAAGCGCAATTGCCACCGATCATCGGCGCCGATGCTCCTCGCCCGCACCGACGAGATGGATAAATAGCGTGCGGCTGCGGTGCACGAGTCCGGGAGCGGCGCTCGGCGGTCCAGCTGCTCGCGCCGGACCTTTCCGCTGACGGAAGAGCAGCGGACCCGCAGGCGGATAAGGGCGGGCATCGCAATGGTGCTGCCGGTAAGGATTGAACTTACGACCTCTCCCTTACCAAGGGAGTGCTCTACCACTGAGCTACGGCAGCGCCGGGCCGGCGGCAAAATTCGCGCAAGTGCGGGGCGGCGGCGAGTGCCGGGTTCCTTGCCACAAGGGGGGATACGGCGCAAGCGCGCCCGGTCCGGGCAAGATCGCGGGCCTTGGCTTGCGCTGCCTCACGGTCGTAGTCTCGCTCGCATGAGCGCAGGTCCCAAGAGCACTGAGAAGGCGCGGCGGCAGCGGCGCCTGGGCGCGGCGCTGCGGGAGAACCTCAAACGCCGCAAGGCGCAGGCCAAGGGGCGGGCCGCGGACTCCGGCAGCGAGGGCGCCCCCAAATCCCACGATTCCGCCGGAATTGGCGCCGATAAGCGAGGCGGCTAGCGCCGACACGGGGGAGGGGGCATGGATCGCATTCGCATCAACGGTGGCCAAAGGCTCGTCGGAACGATCCCGATTTCCGGCGCCAAGAACGCCGCCCTGCCGCTGATGATCGCGAGCCTGCTCACCGACGAGACGCTGGTTCTCGACAACGTACCGCGGCTCGCCGACGTGAGCCTGCTGCAGCGCATCCTCGGCAATCACGGCGTTGACATCATGGTGGGCGGCAAGCGCTCCGGCGAGACCCAGTACGACGGCTGGACGCTGCACATCTCGGCCGCCAACATCGTCGACACCACCGCGCCCTATGAGCTCGTTTCGCGCATGCGGGCGAGCTTCTGGGTGCTGGCGCCGCTGGTCGCGCGCATGGGCGAGGCGAAGGTGTCGATGCCGGGCGGCTGCGCCATTGGCACGCGTCCGGTCGACCTGCTCATCATGGCGCTCGAGCGGCTCGGCGCCGAGATCGAGATCGATCGCGGCTACGTCATCGCCCGCGCCCGCAACGGGCTCAAGGGCGGCGAGATCGTCTTTCCCAAGGTGACGGTCGGCGGCACCCACACCGCGCTGATGGCGGCCTCGCTGGCGCGCGGCACCACCATGATCGAGAACGCCGCGCGCGAGCCCGAGGTCGCCGACGTCGCCGCCTGTCTCAACAAGATGGGCGCCAGGATCGCCGGCGCCGGCACCTCGCGCATCGTGGTCGAGGGCGTGCCCAAGCTCGGCGGCGCGCGCCACCGCGTGCTGCCCGACCGCATCGAGACCGGGACCTATGCCATGGCCGTCGCC
>JBAUOM010000186.1:0-2056 GCA_049579765.1 Xanthobacteraceae bacterium | reverse complement strand
GCTTGCAGCACATAGACCGGACCCTGGCGCAACGGCCGACCCAAGGGCTCGAGCCCGGTCGAACGCACGATGGTGAGAACCTCGTGGGGCGGCAGCGCCAAGCCCGGCCCGGGATAGACAGGGCCGCCATAAGGCGGCGGAACCGGCTGCGCCAGAGCCGCTCCCGGGCCGGTCGCGACGAATGCGAGGGCGGCGGCGCAGAGTGCGATCTTTCGTTTCAAGACACGACTCCCCGATATGATCGCTGCGGCGTTCGGCGGAGGAAACTGCTCCCTCAAGGCCGAGACGCGACGCAGCCGAGCCGGCGCAGAAAGCGGAACTCTTCTGCCTGTCGTGTCGCCAACTAGCCGGGAATAAGGGCATAGCTTGGGCGCCGACGTGTCAGCAACGCGCACGCACCGTCGCCACGAAACGGTCGACCTCGTCCGCGGTGGTAGCGAAGGATGTGACGAGGCGCACGAGCGTGCCCTCGCGCTTTGCGGCGGCGTCGCGCGTGGGCGCATTTGCCGTCCACGGGTAATACGATGCTCCCGCCGTCTTGAGCCGCGCATCGATCGGCGGCGGCAACGTGACGAACACCTCGTTCGCCTCGACCGGCCAAGCCGGAAGGAGGCCCGCGGCGGCAAGTCCGGCAGCGAGGCGGTCGGCCATGGCATTGGCGTGGCGCGCCAGCCTGAGCCAGAGATCCTCGGTGAGATAGGCCTCGATCTGAGCGGCGACGAATCGGTGCTTGGAGATCAGGTGACCTGCCCGCTTGCGCCGCTCAGACATGTCCACCGCGTGCGCCCGGTCGAAGAACACCACGGCTTCGGCAGCGAGCGCACCGCCTTTGGTGGCGCCAAAGGAGAGGACGTCGACCCCCGCCCTCCAGGTGGCCTGCGCCGGCGCGGCATTCATGCGCGCGATTGCGTTGCCGATGCGCGCGCCGTCAACGTGCACCTTGAGCCCGCGCGCATGGGCGATCTCCGCGAGCTGCCGGAGTTCGTGCGGCCGGTAGATGGTGCCGGCTTCGGTCGCTTGCGAGAGCGACAGCACCGTCGGCCTGACATGGTGCGGACCGCCCCACGACCCGCCGTCGAGCGCGCGCCGCAAGTCCGCGGGCGCGATCTTTCCGGCGTCGCCCGCGAGCCCGACGAGCTTGAGTCCGCCGCCGTAGAATTCGGGCGCGCCGCATTCATCGGTGGCGATATGTGCTTGCTGGTGGCAGAGCACGGCACCCCAAGGCGGAGTGAGATGCGCGAGCGCGAGCGCGTTCGCGGCGGTCCCCGTCGGCACCAGGAAGACCGCGACCTCGTGCTCGAAGATTTCCGCGAGCTTGCGCTCGGCGCGCTTGGTCCAGACATCGCCGCCATAGGCGAGCGCGGCGCCCGCGTTCGCCTGCGCGATGGCGGCGAGGATCTCCGGCGCGATCCCGGCCGCGTTGTCGCTGGCGAAATTCATGCCGTCCCCTCCTCCGGCGCACGCGCTCGGGATTTTGGCGCGACGCATTCGCAATGCGGGTCGCTCTCAAGGTAGGCTCGCGCGCGCGCCGGGCGAAAGAGCGGCCCGGCAACACGGACGGGCGGGGAAGCGGGCCGATGCCCGCCAGCGATGCACGATGGTTTTTTAGGCATGCGCTGAGAAAAGTTCGGACGCAAAGGCTGAATTTCCCAATAGGCGAACCCTTGTGTTCGTGTTTAGAATTTGGCAAGGTAGGTTAGGACAGCATTGCTGTCCCAGTTGGCGGCCCGTGCCGGCGCCGGTCTGTCATCCGGCCCATACCGGAACGGTGATAAGCGGGGCCATCGCATCGCCAGGTCGCCTAACACGAGCGGCCACGCGCTTGCGCCGAGAGGCGGCAGCGAGAAGGCCGCCAATGACCAGGGCTGCCTTCGAGACCGCGACGCCGGTCGGTGTTCGGGAGGGAAAAGCGCGCCGCGAAGGGAAGCTTCGCGGGCGTTCGCGGGGTGAGACGCGAGGACGAGGATGGGCGCGGCACGCTATCGCGCAAAGCAGATCGGACGCAAGGCCGGGCGGACTGCGCGCCGCGCGGCGCGCTTTGCCGACGGCGCCGACA
>JBAUOM010000185.1:0-1716 GCA_049579765.1 Xanthobacteraceae bacterium | reverse complement strand
GCTGCGGGGAGGGCGCAGTAAATGGTTGCTGCGCCGGGTGCTGGACCGCTACGTGCCGAGGTCGCTGATCGACCGCCCGAAGATGGGCTTTGGCGTGCCGATCGATGCCTGGCTGCGCGGTCCCCTGCGGGACTGGGCGGAATCGCTGCTCACGCCCGCGCGGCTTGCCTCCTACGGGTTCGTGCGCGTCGAGCCGGTACGCCGCGCCTGGCAGGAGCACGTCCAGGGGACGCGCAACTGGCAATACCCGTTGTGGACCGTGCTGATGCTGCAGGCCTGGCGCGAGAGGTGGGCGTGATCCTGCGGCCGCGCAAGATCGTCTACGTTACCGCGGGTCTGAGAGGCGGCGGCGCTGAGGCGATGCTGACGCGCCTGGCCACGGCCAAGCCCGGCGTTGCCGACGAAATCATCATCGTGAGCTTGCTCCCCGCGGAGGCCCATGCCGAACGGCTGCGGGCGGCGGGCGTAACCGTCGTGGAACTCAGCTTCAGCCAGCCCGTAGGCATTGCCGCGGGGCTGGTCAAGCTTGCCAGGCTCATCGCCGCGCAGCGGCCCGACATCGTGCAGGGCTGGATGTATCATGGCGACCTTGCAGCGCTGGTCGCGCTGGTCATGTCGGGGCGGCGCAAGGCGACGCGTCTTGTGTGGAGCCTGCGCTGCTCGGCCTTGGATCTGCGCAGCTATGGCCTCGGTCTGCGATTCGTCGTGAGAGCCTGCACGCTGCTCTCGCGATGGCCGGACGTCGTGACGGCCAATTCGGCTGCCGGCCTCAAGTCCCATCTGGCTCTCGGCTATCGTCCGCGGCGGGCGGAGGTCGTCGCCAACGGCATCGACGTCGACGAGTTCAGGCCCGATTCCGCCATGCGCCGCACGGTACGGCTCGAGCTTGGCATTCCCGAGAACGCGATCGTGCTTGCGCATGTCGCCCGCGTCGACCCGATGAAAGACCACCCGACCTTCCTTGCGGCGATGGCGCAGGTGCCCGACGTGTCGGCGCTGCTGGTCGGTGCCGGAACGGAAAATCTAGCCGCCACACGCAACGTCGTTCGCCTCGGTCGCCGGCAGGACGTGGCGCGCCTGTTCGCTGCCGCGGACTTCGTGGTGTCGAGCTCGCGCTTCGGCGAGGGTTTCTCGAATGTGCTCGGCGAAGGAATGGCCTGCGGGCTGCCGGCGATCGCGACCGACGTGGGCGACGCGAACCTCATCGTCGGTGATACCGGGTTGGTAGTGCCGCCCGAGGACCCCGACGCGCTCGTCGCGGCCTTCCGAGCATTGGCCGGCGAATCAGCGGCGACGCGCGCCGAACGGGCGAGCCGGGCGCGCGCGCGCATTGTGGAAAATTTCGGGCTGGCGGGCGCGAACCGGCGCCATATTCAGCTTTAAGCCTCCTTTTAGGGCACGGCCGGGGCGGCGGGTTCCATTTGGAGACACTTCAAATGGGCCGACAATTGTGGCAAGAGGAGCGAGAATTGCACTCGATCCCACGGGGCGGTTGGGCGGATGAACCACGCGGAATCCTTCTTTGCTGCGGCTGCGCAGATTTGCAATGATATTTCATTCGCTTCGATCGAGGCTCTGGCATCGGAACTCGACCGGCTGCGCGATCGCCAAGGGCGTCTGTTTCTGATCGGGGTCGGCGGCAGCGCGGCCAATTGCAGCCATGCCGTCAATGACTTTCGCAAGCTCTGCGGGATCGAGACCTATAGCCCGGTCGAC
>JBAUOM010000184.1:0-5358 GCA_049579765.1 Xanthobacteraceae bacterium | reverse complement strand
GGCGGCGCGGCGCGAGCAGAAGCGCATGTCCCGGAAAAGTGGGAACCGGTTTTCCGATAAGGACATGCGCAAAAAAGGGGCGGGCGCGCAGGCCCTTCGCGGCGCGCTTCAGCGCTGCGGCGCCGCGGGCGGATGCGCCGTGAGCTTGGCGAAGGCCGCCTGCCGCGCGATCTGCGCGCGCATGAAGGCGTCGAACTTCTCCGGCGTGTTGTCGGCCGGCACCGTCATGCCGAGCGCCGCCATCCGCTGCTTGAAGGTCTCAGTCTCGATCGCTTCGTTGAGATGCTTGTTGAGGAAGGCGATGACCGGCTTCGGCGTCTTGGCGGGCGCGGCGAGCCCGACGAAGCCGCGGTGGTCGAAGTTCTTGTAGCCCAGCTCCTCCATGGTCGGCACGCTCGGCCACGCCGCGATGCGCTGCGCGCTCGCCACCCCGAGCGCGCGCACCTTGCCGTCGTCGGCGAGCGGCTTGGCCTGGGAATAGAACGCGAAGGTGCCCTGGATGGCGCCGGCCGCGACGTTGCGCGCCGCCTCGCCCGATCCGCGATAGGGCACGCCGACGATCTCGGTCCCGGCCAGCGCATTGAGCTGCGCGAGCGAGATTGCGGGCGAGGTGGCGGGGCCGGAGGTGCCGAAGCTGATCTTGTTCGGGTTGGCCTTGGCGTCGGCGATAAGCTCGGCGAGCGACCGGTAGGGGAGCTTGGCATCGACGATCAATACCAACGGCGGGCCTTCCACGATCAGGCCGATCATGGCGAAGTCGTCGACCGCGCTGTAGGGCACCGGAATGTAGTGCAGGTTCTGCGTGTCGGCGAGCGAGTTGGCGAGCAGCGTATAGCCGTCCGGTACCGCCCGCGCGGCATAGCTGCCGCCGATCACGCCCGAGCCGCCGGGCTTGTTCTCGACCACGATGTTCTGGCCGATCTTGTCCTGCATCAGCGCCGCCACCAGGCGGGCCGGCACGTCGGTCAATCCGCCCGGCGCGAACGGCACCACGAAGGTGATCGGCCGGTCCGGATAGCTCTGGGCGTGCGCGGGAAGCGCGCAGGCCAGACCGGCGGCAAGCGCGGCCACGAGCGTCACGCAGAATCGCGGGCGAGGTATCATCGAGGGGCTCCTGTGGCTGCGGCGCTGCCCGTCACGGGAGCAGGCGGGGGGACGGGACAGAGGCTTGATCACCGGCACGCGCAACAGGCTATCGACTTTGAATATTGTTGCCAAACCAGGTCCATAGAGCCGCTCGCGCACGTTGCTGGCACGCCGCACCGGCTGTCGGCAACCGCCGCCGCGCTCGACGGGGCCTCGCGGGAAGAGGCAACCAAGATCGGTGGCATGGATCGTCGGGCCCTGCGGGGCGGTTTTTCGAGCGGATTTCCTAGATGCCGCAAGTTTCTCCAGGAACTTTACCGCCGCTGAAGAGTTCCACGGGCTGGCTGGTCTCAGGGCCCCTCCGGTTAGGTTCACCGAGCCGCCGGTTCGGGGCGCGGATCCTCCCTTTGCAAAGGCGGTTGTGGCGAACGAGTTGACCGCATCGATGTCGTCGGACCTGTCGGGCGACCGCACCTTTCTCGAAGGCGGCGGAAGGATCGGCGCGCTTATGCGCGTTAACGACTGGTCGACGTCCCCGCTTGGTGCGCCTGAGACCTGGCCGCAATCGCTGCGTGCGATCGTCGCCCTTCTGCTTCATTCGAAATTCCCGATGTTCGTGGCGTGGGGAAAAGAGCTCGGATTCCTTTACAACGATCCCTACGCCGAAATCCTCGGTGCGAAGCATCCGCGTGCGCTCGGTGCCCGCTTTCACGACATCTGGCCGGAAATCTGGCCCGACATCAGCCCGCTCATCGATGCCGCCTTGTCGGGCGAGGCCAATTATCACGAAGACCTGCCCTTGGTGATGAACCGGAAAGGCTATGACGAGCAGACATGGTTCACCTTCTCCTATTCTCCGGTGCGCGATGAACGCGGCCGGATTGCCGGAATGTTCTGTACCTGCACCGAGACCACGGAACGCAAGAAGGCTGAAGACGCCCTGCGCCAGAGCCGTGCGCAAATCGAAGCAGAGCTCGACGATGCCAAGCTCTTGCAGGAGCTCAGCGCGCACCTGATTCATGAGGCGGGCACTGCCGCGCTTTATGAAAAGGTCATGGACGCTGCAGCAGCCATCATGCGCTCGGACTTCGCGAGCGTGCAGATGTTCTACCCCGAACGAGGGCAGGGTGGCGAGCTTCGCCTGCTGACGTTTCGCGGGTTTGGTCCGGATGCGGCAAAGTTTTGGGAGTGGGTGGGCATCGATTCGGCCGGCAGCAGTTGCGGTGCCGCGCTGCGCACGGGCCGCCGGGTCATCGTTCCGGACGTCGAGGAATGCGACTTCATCGCGGATACCGAAGACCTGAAGGTCTTTCGCGAAACGGGTATCCGCGCCTGTCAAACCACTCCCCTTCTCTCCAGAAGGGGAAAGCTGGTCGGGATGATCTCCACGCATTGGCGCAGCCCATACCAGCCTACGGAACGCCAGTTGCGCCTCATGGATGTCGTGGCGCGCCAGGCCGCCGACATCATCGAGCGCCAGCATGCGGAAGAAGCATTGCGCCATCGTGCCGCGCAACACGAAACGCTCCTGAATCAATCTCCGCTGGGAGTCTACCTGATCGACTCCGAATTCCGTATCCGGGAGGTCAACCCGGTCGCCGCGCTGGTGTTCGGTGCTATTCCGAATCTGATCGGCCGCGGCTTCGACGAGGTCATCCATATCCTTTGGGAACGAAACTATGCGGACGAGATCGCACGCCGGTTCCGGCACACGCTGGCGACCGGCGAACCGTACGTCTCGCCCGAGCGCGCCGAGCATCGTATCGATCGCAACACCACCGAGTATTACGAGCGGCGGCTGGACCGGATAACGCTGCCGGATGGCCGCTTCGGAGTGGTCTGTCACTTCCGCGATATCGGGGCACAGGTCCAGGCGCGCCAAACGCAGCAGTTGCTGGTCGAAGAGCTCAATCATCGCGTCAAGAACACGCTCGCAAGCGTTCAGGCGATCGTGCAGCACACGTTGCGCAGCGCCAAAGACCCCGCCCATTTCGCGTCGAGCTTTTCCGGACGCATCCAGTCCATGGCGCGGGCGCATGCGCTCTTGACCAGCACGGTCTGGAAAGGGGCTGATCTTCGCGATGTCATCCGCGATCAGCTGCTCCTTGGCCCGGTTGATGAGTCGCGTCTCACCGCGTGGGGCCCGGCCGTTCACATGCCGCCGCAGTTGGTGCAGCATGTCGCCTTGATGCTGCATGAGCTCGGAACCAACTCTGCCAAATATGGGGCGCTGTCGGCCGAGAAGGGATGGGTCACGATCAATTGGACCGTCCGGGATTCGATGCTACGGATCAATTGGGTCGAGCAGGGCGGCCCGCCGGTTTCGGCGCCCATCCGGCGTGGGTTCGGCACGACCCTGATCGAGCAAAGCGCCCGCAGTGAAGGCGGGGATGCGCGTATGTCGATCGAGGCCAGGGGGATCGCCTGGGAAATCACGATTCCGCTGCCTGCAAACGTCTCCTCTCGGGACGCTGCCTTGGCGGCTCAGATGGTTGAAGTCGCGGCGCCCAGCCAGCCGCCCGAGGTAGACGAGGCTCCGGCGCCGCTGGCCGGACGTCGCTTCCTCGTGGTCGAGGACGAGCCGCTCGTTTCAATGGACATCATCGCGGGCCTGGAAGAGTCGGGTGGCGAAGTCGCGGGCCGCGCCGGTACCTTGGAGGAGGCGCTTCATCTCATCGAAGGCATGTCGTTGGACGCCGCGCTACTCGACGGTAACCTGCGCGGCCGGCCGGTGGACGATATCGCTGCGGCGTTGACGCGCCGAAAGATACCCTTCGTATTTGTGACAGGATACGGCCATGACAGCCTGCCGCGTTCGTTCGGGCATGCTGCAATTCTATCCAAGCCGTTCAGCCGCGAGCAATTGCTCGACGCCGCCCGCCGGCTCGTCGAGCGGCCGAAAGGCACCGTTCGATTGCCGGGGCGCGAGTGAAGGGGCGGCGGGACACGGTTCTTTCCGAAGCGAACCCCTCACTCATCACGGTGTGTTGCGCAACCATTGGTGCCCGCTCCCGCAGCCGAAGTCGGCTTCATCCGACTTGGCCGACTCTCGAGGTGCCCGCACGCAGGCAAGCCCGAGTGCGGGTGGGAGAGGGTGCATATATGCGACAGGCCGCCCGCAGCACGTCCGGACTCCCCCGCAGCTCCGTCGCACGGGATTCCGTATGTGATTGCCATGCCCGCGGGGGAAGGATAGCGCGCCGAGCGCGGGACTGTTCTGCATCGAAAGCAACGGAAATCGCTTTCGTTCGCGTCCGCCCAAATCGCATATTCGGGCATCCACTGGAGAGAATTTCATGAACGAGACGCGCGTATCGAGTGCCGTGGAGCCGCTGCTGCCGGTCGAGCTCGGCGCCGGCAAGGTCAGGTTCGCGCAGGGCGTGAAGGCCGGCCGCTGGGTGTTCGCGACCGGCCTGATGGCGCAGGACTTCGTCAACGGCATCGCGCCCGACGTGGTCTCGCAGCGCCTGCCGCATGCGGGCCTCCCCAAGCGCGAGAAGGAGGCCGCGCGCATCTTCGACAATCTCGACGCCGTGCTGCGCGCGGCCGGCACCGAGCGCGCCAACCTCGTGCGCACCGACCAGTACTACACCACGGTCGAAGCGGTGCCGCCCTATCAATATGTCCGGCGCGAAGTCCTGCGCGGCCGCATTCCGCCCTCGACCTCGATCGCGCAGCAACGCTTCCCGCTGCCGGCGGCGGACATGAACATCCAGGCCATGGCGGTGGTGCCGGAGAAAGGCTTCGAGATCGAGCATCTCAGGCACGAGGAGCTCAAGGGCCGCCCCACCTCCGGCTATTCGCCCGCGCTGACGGTCGGCGACTTCATCTTCATTCCCGGCATCACCTCGATGGCGGTCGGCGACGAGCCGCGGCGCAACGGCGTCGCCGCGGCGGCGCTGATGGCGGAAGGCGCGCAGTGGGGTGGCCAGCCGATCAAGCTCGAGACCGAGTTCATCATCACGAAACGCATCGTGCCCTCGCTCGCGCTCGCGGGCGCGAGTCTCGCGGACGTCGTCCACGCCCAGGTCTATCTCACCCGCCGCGAGGACTATTCCGCCTTCAACGAGGTCTGGTCGCGGCACTTCGCCGCCGCGCCGCCGAGCCTCTCCATCGTTCCCTGCATCGAGCACGGGCTCGCCCCTTACGACGGCGGGATCGAGATCAACGTGCTGGCGGCGAAGCCCGGCAGCGCCGCCGCCAAACGCCATATCGACGCCGGCGCCGCCACCGCGTTCCGCAATCAGCCGCAGGCGGTGAAGGCCGGCGATC
>JBAUOM010000183.1:0-10704 GCA_049579765.1 Xanthobacteraceae bacterium | reverse complement strand
GTGCGTGCCGGCAGTCCGACACGGCGGGCAGCGGCTCGTAGTCGACCGCGACCAGCGCGGCTGCGTCCTCGGCGAGGTAGCGCGTCTGCGCGATCACCACCGCCACCGCCTCGCCGACGAAGGCAACCTCGTCCTTGGCGAGAACGAGCGGCGTGACGTCGGCCCGGAGCTGCTGCGTGCGAAACTGCAGGGGCAGATGCTCCTGCGTGAGCAGGGGTGCCAGGTCGGCGAGTGTGAGTACGGCGTGCACGCCGGCGGATCGGCGCGCCGCGCCCGTGTCGATGCTGCGGATGGCGGCATGGGCGTGGGGGCTGCGCACGAACGCCGCCTCGAGCATGCCGGGAACGCGCAGGTCGGCGACGAAGCGCCCGGCGCCCGTGAGCAGTGGGCGATCTTCAAGCCGCTTGACGGAGTGACCGACGTATCTCGTCTGCTGCACGTTTTCCCCTGGAACGACGGCCGCAATCGTCTCACGGCCCCGTCTTCTTCTGCCGCGCCTTGGCGGAGCGCGGCCCCATCGGCTCGGGCTGGAACGCTCCGTCGCGCATGTCGAGATAGGCCTTGAGCCCGTGCTCGCGCTGGGTCTCGAGCAGCTTTTCCCGGAACTCATTGTGGGACGCGTGCGCGAGCGCCCCGAGGGCGCCTTCGAGCAGCAGCCCTGAATAGGCTCCGGCGGCCTGGATGCCGAGCATGGTGACGGCCTTGTTGAGCCGCACCGACGGCTCCGGCACCAGCGCGATGCGCTTCGCCAGCGCGCGGGCCGCGGGAATGAGCTGATCGTGCGGCACCACCTCGTTCACCATGCCGATGCGCAGCGCCTCCTGCGCGTCGAAGTGATCGCCGGTCAATCCCCAGCGGTTGGCCGCCTTCCAGCCGCACAGCGCCCCCATGAGAAACGTCGTGTTGGAGACGTGGCGAACCTCCGGCTGCGCGAACACGGCTTGGTCGGATGCGATGGTGATGTCGGCGGCGAGCTGGTACCAGAAGCCTCCGCCCATGGCCCATCCGTTCACCGCCGCGATGATCGGCTTGCCCAGCCGCCACATATGGGTCCAATACGCCACGCGGTTGCCGTCGTTGCGCTGCCAGAATTCGATGTAGTCGGCAGGCGACTTGCCCTTCGGATCGAGCGGCCGGATGTCGGACTTGCCGGTTTGCGCCTGGTCGTAGCCGGCGCAGAAGGCGCGGCCGGCGCCGGTGAGAATGATCACGCGGACGGCGCGGTCGGCGTCCGCCTGGTCGAAGGTCCGGTGCAGCTCGGCTTCGAGCTCGTGCGTGAGCGCGTTCATCCGCTCGGGGCGATTGAGCGTGATCGTGGCGATGGCCTCCTCGACGCTGTAGAGGAGCTCACTGCTCGTCGCTTGGGCCATTCCTCGTCCTTTCGTTGCTGCGGAGCGCGGCAGCGAATTCATCCATGCGCAAGGGCGGTCCAGGGTCAGGAAGCGCTGCCGGCGTGGTGGGGCCGGGATGATCGTGCGTCCAGTCGGAAAAATCAATTCTCGTGGCGAAGCGGCGGAGGCTCTTGTCGGCCGTGCCGGATCCCCGCATAGCTATATGACGCGCGGCGATCAGGACGGGCGGCATTGGTTGCGCCACAACCTGCGCAACGCATCGGCAGCGGTGACGACATGTCGGTTCTACTGGAGAAGCGGCCGAACGGGGTCGCGGTCGTCACGCTCAACCGGCCGCAGGTGCTCAACGCGCTCGATGTTCCCGCCAAGGAACGGCTGGCGGCGATCTGGCGGGAGATCGCCGATGACGCGACGGTCCGGGTCGCCGTTCTCGCCGGGGCCGGTGAAAAGGCGTTCTGCGCCGGCTCGGACATCAAGGAGATCGACCGCACCGGGCGCATGGTCACGACCGACACGCTGCTGCAGGCCATTCCGGGCATCGGCGTTCCGCTGTTCAAGCCCGTGATCGCGGCCTTGCACGGCTATTGCATCGGCATGGGCATGACCTTGGCGCTGTATTGCGACCTGCGGCTCGCGGCGAGGAACACCGTGCTCGGCTATCCCGAAGTAAGGCATGGCATGATATCGGCGGTGAGCGCGCTGCGCCTGCCGCAGGTGATCCCGAGCGCCCAGGCGCTCGAACTGTTGCTGCTGGCGCGCAACGTCTCGGCCGACGAAGCCTGGCGTTGGGGGCTGGTCAATGCGGTGGTCGACGACGTCGCGGCCGAGGCGGAGCGCTGGGCCGCCACGATCGCCGGATACTCGCCGGCAGCCGTGCAGGCGACCAAGCGCCTGGCGATGTTGCCGCGTCGCTTGTCCGAGGCGGAGCGCGCCGAAGTCGACGCAATGCGGGCTTTGGTGGAGACGCGCGACGACTACAAGGACGGCGCGGCGGCATTCTCCGGTCGTCGGTGAGCCGCAATGAAGGCAGTGATAGTCCGCGAGTTCGGCGGTCCGGACGTGCTGGAACCGGCCGAGGTCGACCGTCCCGAGCCCGGCGCCGACGACGTGCTGGTGCGTATTCACGCGGCGGGCATCTGCTATCACGATGTCCTCTCCCGCGGCGGCAAGATCCCGGGCGGCAAGCCCGGCCGCATCCTCGGGCACGAAATCGCCGGCGAGATCGCGGCGGTCGGACAAAACGTTCCTGCCGCGCGCATGGGCGAACGTGTCGTGCTCTATCAGCGGCTGTTCTGCGGCGTCTGCCGTTATTGTCTCGACGGCCGCCAGGACCTCTGCCGTCAGAGCCGTGTGCTGGGCGAGCATGGCGGGGGAGGCTATGCCGAATTCGCCTGCGTACCGGCGCGCAACGCGATCTCGATCCCGGACGCTGTCGACATGACCGCGGCCGCGCTTGCGGTCTGTCCCATCGGCACCAGCGTGCGCGCGGCGCTGGGCGTGGCCGCGCTCGAGCCCGGGCAAGCCGTGCTGATCACCGGCGCCGGCGGCGGCCTGGGACTGCACCAGATCCAGGTCGCCAAGAGCGTGCATGCGCGGGTGATCGCGGTCACGAGCTCGCAGGCCAAGGCCGACATCGTGCGCGATGCCGGCGCCGACGAGGTCGTGGTCGCTCCCGATCTGAAATTCAGCGCCGAGGTCTGGCGGTTGACCGCCAAACAGGGCGCCGATGTCGTGCTGGAGAACGTCGTCACCGGCACTTTCGGCGAGAGCCTGCGGTCGTGCGCGCAGCACGCGACCGTGGTCGTGCTCGGCAATATCGGGGCGCGGCCGGTCGAGATCGATCCCGGCCTCGTCATCATGCGGCGCATCCGCATCGCCGGGTCCGGCAACGCGACCTTCAAGGACGTGCGCGTGGCGCTGCATCTGCTCGCGACCGGCGCGGTCAGGCCGTTCATCGGGCGCGTGCTGCCGTTCCCGCAGGCTTCGGAGGGGCATGCGCTGATGGAGCGCCGCGCTGTCACCGGACGTGTCGTGCTCGCGGGGTGGTGACATGCACATGGCCGCCATATGGCGCGAGCTCGCGCTGCGGCACGGCGCCCGCGCCGCGATCGTCGACGAGCGCGGGACCTGCTCCTATGCGGAATTCCACTCCCGCATCGTCCGCTTCGGCAATGCCCTCCGAGGACTCGGGCTGCAGCGGGGCGAGCGGGTTGCGCTGCTCGTCCCCGACATCCGCGAATATCTCGAGGCCGACTACGCCATCATGTCGGCAGGCTTCGTGCGCGTCCCGCTCGATCCCCGCCTGACCCGAGCCGAGTTGACGGCGCTGCTGCGCTATGCGGGCGCGACCGCGCTGGTCACCCATCCCTCGTTTGCGTCCGTGACGGACAAGCTGAGCGAGGACGTGGAGGGCCTCACACATATTATTACGATCGGCGGCGGTGCGGGTCTCGACTACGAGACGCTGCTGCAGCGGTCGTCCGAGCGGCCGCTGTCGGACGGAGATGGAGACGGAGACGGCGACGAGCTGGCGAGCCTCAATTTCAGCGGCGGCACCACCGGCGCGCCCAAGGCGGCCATGTTGCGGCATCGGAACCTGACGACGGTCGCCCGCAACACCATCCGCGGCTTCGGCATTGCGAGCGACGGCGTCTTCCTCAACGTGCGTCCGCTGTGGCCGGTCGCGCAGGTGATCCTGATGTCTTACCTGTTCGCAGGAGCGACGGTGGTGCTGCGCCGGTTCGATCCCGAGGCGTTCGCGACGCTGGTGCGACAGGCCGGCGCGACCCGCACCTCGCTGGTACCGACCCAGCTCATGCGCTGCCTCGATCATCTGCGCCGACGGGACGATCGGCTCGGCCGCCTGCAGGCGATCCATGTCGGTGGTTCACGCATTCCGCCCGATGCGTTCGAGCATGCGCTGGAGCGCATCGGCGCCAGGATCGGCGTGCTCTACGGCCTCACCGAGGCCCCGGTGACCTGCTACCTGCCGCCGCACGCCCTCGAACCGGAAGCGGTGCGCGGGCGGCTCATTCACTCCGTGGGGCGCGTGCTGGACGAGTACGAGGTGAGACTTGCGGATGGCGACGCAAGCGCGGCGGTCGGCGCGGGCCGCAGCGGCGAGGTGCTGATCCGCGGCGGCAACGTCATGGCGGGCTACTGGGGCGAGGAAGCGGCGAGCCACGCGGCGCTGCGCGACGGCTGGCTGCATACCGGCGATATCGGCGAGTTCGACGACGGCGGCAACCTCCACATCGTCGGCCGCATCAAGGAGGTGATCCGGTCGGGCAGCACCAGCATCATCCCCAAGGAGGTCGAGGACGTCATCGTGCTGCATCCGGCCGTTGCCGAAGTCGCGGTGATCGGCTTGCCCGACCCTGAATGGGGCGAGGCGGTGACGGCCTTCGTGGTGACCAAGCCCGGCATGTCGGTCGCCGAGCACGAGCTGGTGGAGCATTGCCGGGCGCGGCTCGCCGGCTACAAGAAGCCGCGCTCGGTGCGTTTCGTGGCGAGCCTGCCGCGCTCGCATTACGGCAAGGTGCTGCGCGCGCAGTTGATCGCCCAGGCAACGACGTGACGCCTGGCGACGATCGCACCTGAACACGTTGCTACCGATCGACGCCGAATCCTTCGAGATCGATCTCCGGCCGGCGGCCGGACACGATATCGGCGATGACCCGCCCGCAGCCGCAGGCCTGCGTCCAGCCGTTGGAGCCGTGGCCGACATTGAGGAACAGGTTGGTGATCGGCGTCGGCCCGAGATAGGGCGGTCCGTCCGGCGTCATCGGGCGCAGGCCCGCCCATTCGTTGCAAGCGCTTGCGCTCTTTCCGCCGGCAGCGCGCTTGCCTGCCGCTCGCGGGAACAGCTCCCGCAGGCTCCGCAGCACGGTCGCGGGACCCGACGGCCGGATCGACGCCTCGTAGCCGGCGACTTCGGCGATGCCGGCCGCACGCAGGCGCGTCCCGAGCCGCGTGATCATGACTTTGTAGCGCTCGTCCATCACCGAGGAGCGCGGCGCCGGAATGCTGTCGCCGATGTCGAGGGTGATCGAATAGCCTTCACGGGATAGACCGGCAGATCGATCCCGAGCGGCCGCAGGAGGCGCACGGCCTCGCTGCCGGACGCAACGACATAGGCGTCGGCACCGGCTGTGCCTTGATCGGTGCTGACGCCCGCGATGCGGGTGCCATCGGGCAGCAGACGTATCACTCTCGTATTGAATTTGAACACGACGCCGCGTCGACGCAGAACCTCCGCGAGCGCCTGCGTGAATTGGCGGCAGTCGCCGGTCTCGTCGTCGGGAAGATGCAGGCCGCCCGCGAGCTTCACGGCGGCGGTGCGCAATGCCGGCTCGACAGTGAGGACGCCGTCGCCATCCAGGATCCGGTGCGTGACGCCGAACCGGGCGAGCACGCGGGCGGATTTCTCCGCCCCGGCGAGCTCGTCCTCGGTGCGGAACAGCTGCAGCACGCCGCCCTTTCCGTGCTCGAAGGCGATCTGCGTGTCCGCGCTCAGCTCGCCCAGACGGGCCTTGCTGTAGTGGGCGATGCGTTGCATGCGCGTCTTGTTGAGCGCGAAACGCTCGGCGCTGCAATTGCGCAGGAACCGAACAAGCCAGCGCCATTGATATGGGTCGAGCCTCGGCCGCAGCACGAACGGCGCATGGCGGGCGAACAGCCAACGCGCGACTTTGAGTGGCATTCCCGGCGCTGCCCAGGGGCCGGCGAATCCCGGGCAGATGCCGCCGGCATTGGCGAAGCTCGTCTCCAATGCCGGGCCGGCCTGCCGGTCCACGACGGTCACGTCGTGCCCGGCCTTGGCCAGGTAGTAGGCGCAGCTCGTTCCGATGACGCCCGCGCCCAGCACCATCACGCGCATGGCGGGCGGGCCTCGCGCTCATTCGACCTTGATCTTGGCGTCCTTGATGATCTTGGCGTATTTCGCCATCTCGTCGCGGATATAGGACGCGAACTGTGCGCCGCCGGTGCCGATCGGATCGAAGCCGAGCTTGTTCAGGCGCTGCTTGACGTCGGGAAGCGCCAGCACCTTGGCGATGTCGGTCTGCAGCTCGTTGGAAACGTCGGCCGGCAGGTTCTTCGGTCCCCACACTGCGTACCATGAGACGAAATGGAAGCCCTTCACGCCCGATTCCTCGACGGTCGGAATCTCCGGCGCCGCGCTCGCCCGCTTGAGACTGGTCAGCCCGAGCGCCTTGATCTTGCCTCCCTGCGCAAGCGGCAGCGAGGAGAGCATGGGATCGGCGAGCAATTGGATCTGCCCGCTCATGAGGTCGGTGAGCGCCGGGGCGGTGCCCTTGTAGGCCACCACGAGCGTGTCGAGCCCGGCGTCGCTCTTGAGCAGCTCGATGGCGAGATGGCTGGCGGAGCCGATGCTCGTCGTTCCGAAGGTGTATTTCTGCGGATCCTTGCGCACGAGCGCGAAGAAATCCTTGAGGTTGTCGGCGGGCACGCTCGGCGTGGTGCTGACGATCAGCGGCCCCTCCGCGA
Source organism: Xanthobacteraceae bacterium (assembly GCA_049579765.1). Lineage (GTDB taxonomy): Bacteria > Pseudomonadota > Alphaproteobacteria > Rhizobiales > Xanthobacteraceae > VAZQ01. Next base: position 3,844 of record JBAUOM010000183.1, on the reverse strand, counting down.
GCAGCGATACCGGCGTGAAATCGTTCACCACGTCGTAGGGAACGCTCTTGTAGAGGAACGGATTGATCACGTGCACCGACGCCGACAGCAGCAGGGTGTAGCCGTCGGGCGCCGACTTGGCGACGGCGTTGGCGCCGACGGTTCCGGACGCGCCGCCGGCGCGGTTCTCCACGATGAAATGCTGTCCCACCGTCTCGTTGAGCTTCTGCACCAGGATGCGCGCGACCCCGTCGACCGATCCGCCGGCGGGGAACGGCACCACCACGGTGACCGTGCGCGAGGGATAGTTCTGCGCCGCCGCGGGCGCCGCGGCGGGTCCGGCGAGGGCGAGCGCGATGGCGGAAATAGCGATGAGTCGCATGGGGAAGGGTCCTTTCGGTCAGCGGTTCAGTACGTCCCCGGGTAGCTCCCTCCGTCGATCAGCAGATTTTGGCCGGTGATGAAGCCGGCATGTTCGGAGCAGAGAAAAGCACAATAGGCCCCGAGCTCCGCCGGCCGTCCGTAGCGCCGTGCCGGGTTGGCCTCGGCGCGCGCGCGCCAGAGCTCGTCGAAGCTCTTGCCGGTCGAAGCCAGCATGCCGCCGACGTGCACGCGCTGCGCGTCGCTGTCGAAGATCCCCGGCAGGAGGTTGTTGATGGTCACGTTGCGCCCGACCGTCTGGCGCGCGAGACCGCCGACGAAACCGACGAGGCCCGACCGCGCGCCGTTCGAGAGCCCGAGCTCGGCCTGCGGAATCTTCACGCTGCGCGAGACGATGTTGATGACCCGGCCGAAGCCACGCTCCATCATGCCGTCGACGGTGAGCCGCATCATTTCGATGGGGGACAGCATCATCGCGTCGAGCGCGGCGATCCAATCGTCCCGCGCCCAGTCGCGGAAATCGCCCGGCAGCGGGCCGTCGGCGTTGTTGAGCAGGATATCGGGCCGCGGACAAGCCGCGAGCGCGGCGGTGCGTCCGTCCGCCGTGGTGATGTCGCCGGCGACCGTCGTCACCTCGACCCCGGTTGCCGTCGCGATGTCGGCGCCGGTTTTCTCGAGCGCATCGCGCTTGCGTGCCACGATGGTCACGTCGACGCCTTCCTTGGCGAGCGCGAACGCGCAGGCCCTGCCGAGACCCCGGCTCGCGCCGCTCAGCAGCGCTTTTCTGCCGCGGATTCCGAGGTCCATCTCACGCGGCGACGGCCGCGATCGGCCCGACCTTGTAGCCGTAACGCTGGTCGAGCCCGAGCTCCTGCACGATGCGGATGCCCTTGGCCAGCGCCTCGCCGTCGAGGTTGGTCAGCGGCTTGCGCAGGTCGCCGGCAGGCAGTCCGAGCGCCTTCATCAGCGATTTCACCGCCACCGGGTTGATCGCCGAATAGGTGAAGTGCAGGAGCGGAAGGAGCGCGAGATAGGCGGTCTTGAAATTGTCCGCCTCGGCGTAGCTCGTCCACGGCGTCGAGATGGTCGCGAGCTCGAGGGGCGCGACGTTGCCGGTCATGTTGGCGGTGCCGTGGCCGCCGAGCGACATGGTCGGCACCACCAGCCCGAGATTGGGGCTGTCGCAGCACATGACCGACACTTTGGGCCTGGCGGCCAGCACCTGGGCGACCTGCCCGACGCGCGCGGTCGATTCCTTGTGCACGACGTAATTGGGATGCTTGAAGATGCGCAGGAGGTGGTCCCAATGCAGGTCGCTCTTCACCCGCGGCGGGTTGTTGTAGATGCCGAGCGCCAGGTCGGTCGCGTCCGCCACGTCGAGGAAGAAGCGCTCGATGTCGCTTTCCGGCGCGCAGATATAGGCGGGTGCCGCCAGGATGGCGCCGTCGGCGCCGTTGTCCTTGGCGAAGCCGACATTGGCGATCGTCGCCTCGGTATTGTTGCCGGTGCAGCCGAAGAAGATCGGCATGCGCGGCGTCTTCATCTTGGCGGTCTCGACGATGATCTGCTTTTTCTCCTCCGGCGCGAGCATCGACGTCTCGCCGGTCGAGCCCATGATCAGCACTGCGGAGGTGCCGTGATCTTCCTGGAACTTCAGCAGGGTCCGGAACGCGCCGAAGTCCACCGAGCCGTCCTTGTTGAACGGCGTGATGAGCGCAACGAACGAGCCCGTCAGCGTCTTTGTCGACATTCCCGTCTCCCTCTGCAGACTCGGACCGCGGTGCCGAATCCGGTTGAGTAGTCGCAATGACCTCGTCTCTTCGCGAGCGGGGACCCGCAATCACCGTCGCTGGAATATGCGTTCTCGCTTTCGCCGAGACGCGGCCAGCCGATATGTATATGCCACTGTCCCGCCGCCGCCTAGCTTTCGAGGTCGACAATGTCGGTAGCACACGAGTTGTCCGGGTTAGGTAGCACACGAGTTGTCCGGTTCTGTGCCTCCTGGTGGAGGCGAAACGATGAACCGGGCAACGTGGCTACAGGGCCGGAGAATGCTGAAGTTTCGGGATGTCTTGAGCCGCTGGGAACGGCGGGAGCTATCGATGATGGAGGCCGGGGAGTTGCTGGGAATGTCGGAGCGCCAGTTCCGCCGTTACCGGGAGCGGTTCGAGGAGGAAGGCGAGACCGGCCTGATCGATCGGCGGTTGGACAAACCGTCGCCGAAGCGCATCGCGGCGGCCGAGATCGATCGGATGCTGGAGCTTTACCGGACGGTCTACCGGGGCTGGAATGTGAAGCATTTCCACGAGCATGGGGTCTGCGACCACAAGTTCAACTGGGGCTACACGTGGACCAAGACGCAACTGCATGCGGCCGGGCTGGTGGAGCGGGCGAAGCGGCGTGGGGCGCATCGGCGCAAGCGGGAGAGGAAGCCGTGCGAGGGCATGATGCTGCACCAGGACGGCTCGCGGCATGGCTGGCTCGCGGGGCAGTCCCCGCTCGACCTGATCGTCACGATGGATGACGCCACCAGCACGATCTATTCGGCGTTGCTGGTGGAGGAGGAAGGGACGGCCTCGACCTTCCGCGGCCTGCTCGAGACCTTTGTGGCGCACGGACTGCCGTGCGCGCTCTATACCGACCGCGGCAGCCACTACTTTTACACCGACAAAGCCGGCGAGGCGGTGGACAAGGACTGCCTCACCCAGGTGGGCCGTGCGCTCGATCGGCTCGGCGTCGAGCACATCCCGGCCTACTCGCCGGAGGCGCGCGGGCGCAGCGAGCGGATGTTCGCGACCTTGCAGGACCGGCTGGTCAAGGAGCTCGAGCACGCCGGTCTGCGTGACATCGGGACGGCGAACCGATGGATCCGCGAGGTCTATCTGCCGCGGCACAATGGGCGCTTCGCCAAGCCTGCAGCAGTCGCCGAGAAGGCCCTCGTCGCCGCCGATCCCGAGCTGCTGCGCGAGACGCTGTGCATCGAGCAGGAGCGCGTCGTGGGCCGCGACAATACGGTGGCCTATGAGGGCTTGAAGCTGCAGCTGCCGGAGAGCCGCATGCGAGCCCATTACGTCAAGGCGCGCGTGAAGGTGCGAGAATATCCGGATGGCAGCCTGGCCGTCTTGCACGGACCGCGTTGCCTGTGCCGCTACGACCAAACCGGTCGCCAGATCGCCGACCCGACCCCGCCCAGACTGGCCCCGTGCTCGACGCCGTCAAGGCGTGGCCTGGAAACGCCGGCGTCTGCCGCACGCACCGCGCGACGGCCAGCCTTGACCGCGTCTCGACACGAGGCCAACGGCAAGCCACGGGTCGGGACGAAGAAACGGGCTTCCAGGTCGAACAAAGAAACCGCACTTGGAGCTGTCTCGTTCTGACCAGAAGAAACGGCGCCGGGGGTCGTTCCGCTTTCCCCCGCACCGCCGCAACCAAAGCGGACAAATGATGTGCTACCAAAACCGGACAACTCCGAAAGCTACCGACA
>JBAUOM010000182.1:0-3370 GCA_049579765.1 Xanthobacteraceae bacterium | reverse complement strand
GAGCGTGTCGACGTCGCCCGCGGCCTCGACCGCGCGACCCGACATCGCCAGCACGTTGAAGCGGACCAGGCGGTCCATGCCGGCGATGCCGATGGCCGAAAGGAGCGCGCCGATGGTGGTCGGGATGAGCGTCACGAACAGCGCCACCAGGATCACCACCGAGATGGTGCCGCCGGCATAGCTGACGTAGCTCGGGATCGTCGCCGTCGCGAACACGAATATGATGGTCAAGCCGACCAGGAGGATGTCGAGCGCGATCTCGTTCGGCGTCTTCTGCCGTTCGGCGCCTTCAACGAGCCGGATCATGCGGTCGAGGAAGGTGGAGCCGAGGGCAGCGGTGATGCGGACCTTGATCCAGTCGGACAGCACCTGGGTGCCGCCGGTGACGGCCGAGCGGTCGCCCCCGGACTCGCGGATGACCGGCGCGGACTCGCCGGTGATCGCCGCCTCGTTGACCGTGGCGATGCCCTCGATCACCTCGCCGTCGGAGGGGATGGTATCGCCGGCCTCGACCAGCACCACGTCGCCGACCTTCAGGCTGGTGCTCGGGACCGCCCGGTAGCCGCTCCGGCCCGGCCCCGTCAACAGCTTGGCCTGGGTCTCGGTGCGCTGGCGGCGCAACGACGCCGCCTGCGCCTTGCCGCGGCCCTCGGCGACCGCCTCGGCAAAATTGGCGAACAGCACCGTGAACCACAGCCACAGCACGATCTGAAACTCGAAGCCGACGTGCTCGCCGCCGGTGAAGAGGTCGCGGATCAGGATGACCGTCGTCAGGATCGTGACGATCTCGAGCACGAACATCACCGGATTCTTCATCAGGCTGCGCGGATCGAGCTTGACGAAAGCCGAGCCGATCGCCGGCACCACGATCTTGGGATCGAACAGCGCCGAGACCGGCATGCGCTTGCGGATGGTCGAGGTTTGCATGGAAGCAGCTCCGAAAAAATCCGATCAGAACAGGGTCAGCGCGCGCATCGCGAGCTGCTCGACGATCGGTCCAAGCGAAAGCGCCGGGAAGAACACCAGGCCGCCGACGATCAGGATCACGCCCGCCAGCAGGCCCACGAACAGGCCACCGTGAGTGGGAAAAGTCCCCGCCGAGGCCGGCACCGTCTTCTTCGCAACCAGCGAGCCCGCAACAGCCATCGCCGGGATGATGACGAAGTAGCGTCCGAACAGCATCGAGAGGCCGCCGGTCACGTTGTACCAGATGGTATTCCCGGTCAGGCCCGCGAAGGCCGACCCGTTGTTTCCGGTTTGCGACGTATAGGCGTAGAGGATTTCCGAGAAGCCGTGCGGGCCGGCATTGTTCGTGGACGCGACCGCAGACGGGATCACGGCGGCGGCCGCGGTAAAGCCGAGCATGAAGAGCGGCAGAACCAGGATGGCGAGCATCGCCATCTTGACCTCCTTCGCCTCGATCTTCTTGCCGAGATATTCCGGCGTGCGCCCGACCATGAGGCCGGCGATGAACACGGCGAGAATGACGTAGAGCAGGATGCCGTAGAGGCCGGAGCCGACGCCGCCGTAGATGATCTCGCCGAGCTGAATCATCGCCATCGGCATCATCCCGCCGAGCGGGGTGAAGCTGTCGTGCATCGAATTCACCGAGCCGTTCGACGCGGCGGTGGTTGCCACCGCCCACAGGCTGGAATTGGCGATGCCGAAGCGGACCTCCTTGCCTTCCATGTTGGCGGGATCGAGCCCGAGCGCCGCGAAGTTGCTGTTGCCGGCAGCCTCGGCCCAGTAGCAGACCAGCAGCGCCCCGAGGAAGATCACCGACATGGCGGCGTAGATCGCCCAGCCCTGCCGCTCGTCGCGCACCATGCGTCCGAACGTGTGCGTCAAGGCGGCCGAGATCAGCAGGATGTACAGCACTTCGAGGAAGTTGCTCAGCGGCGTCGGGTTCTCGTAGGGAACCGAGGAGTTCGCGTTCCAGAAGCCGCCGCCGTTGGTGCCGAGCTGCTTGATGGCAATCTGCGAGGCGGCCGGACCCTGGCTGATCACCTGCTTTGCACCTTCCAAGGTGCTCGCATCGACATACGGCCCGATGTTCTGCGGAACGCCCTGCCAGATGAGGACGAGCGCGCCGAGGATCGACAGCGGCAGCAGCACGTAGAGCGTGCAGCGCGTGAGATCGACCCAGAAATTGCCGATCGTCCGCGCCGACGCGCGCGCGAAGGCGCGGATGAGCGCGATCGCCAGCGCGATGCCGGTGGCGGCGGAGACGAAGTTCTGCGTCGTCAGGCCGACCATTTGCGTCAGGTAGCTCAGCGTGCTTTCGCCGCCGTAGTTCTGCCAATTGGTGTTGCTGGTGAAGCTGACGGCGGTGTTGAACGTCAGATCCGGCGGCACGGCGGACATGTCGGCCGGGTTGAGCGGCAGCAGCGCCTGCAGCCGCATCAGGCCGTACACGATGAGAAAGCCCGCGGCGTTGAAGAGCAGCATCGCGACGGTATAAGTGATCCAGTCCTGCTCGCGCCTCTCATCCACGCCGCCGAGGCGGTACAGCGCCGACTCGACCGGCCGCAAGACCGGTGAAAGGAACGTGCGCTCGCCCTCGAACACCCGCGCCATGAAGCGGCCGAGCGGAACGACAAGCGCAGTGAGGACCACGAAATAGAACGCAATCTGAAGCCAGCCGATGACGGTCATGGTCGTTGATCCGTTCAGAGCCGCTCAGGCCGCAGCAGCGCGTAGACGAGGTAGATCATCAGCCCCGCGGTCACGAGGCCAGCGAGCGAATAGTCGAACATCATGAGAAGCCTCCTCAGAGCCGATCGCAGGCGATGGTGTAGCCGACCGACAGCGCGAAGAAGCCGAGCGCGACGGCGAGCATGATGACGTCCAACATGGGAAATGCTCCGAGCGATGAACGGTTCAGTGGGCGCAGTACATGGCTCTCGGCGCGCGACGGTATTGACTTGCGTCAACGCGGCACGGGTACCTGCGCTCAGTTTTACGCGCGACTAACTGTCACCGAACGCATAGGAATTCGAGAGGACGGCCCGGGCGGCGTTATAGGAATTCCATAAAGACCAGCGGCAGGATCGCCGCCGATGCGCTCAAGCGCCCTACCGGTAACTCGTTGTCGCGCCGGCTGACTTTCATCCCAGCGCCGCGCGCGGCCGAACTCGGTCGGCATCCCGGCTGTCGGGATAACGGCCGTTGGCCCCGGCAATTCCCGCCTTCTATGACACTTCGAAAATGCATTTTCATGACAAACCCCTGGTAATGTCCGTTCCCACGATGGACACACTCAATCTGTTCGGCCTTTTCGCTGTCACTGCCATGGTCGTCTTCTATGCTCTGGAGGACCACAGCGCTTGGTTTATCCTGGCGTTCTCCGGAGCGTGTATCCTGGGATCGC
>JBAUOM010000181.1:0-6045 GCA_049579765.1 Xanthobacteraceae bacterium | reverse complement strand
GGCGACGGCCGCCGCGACGCGACGGCTGCGGACATCCGGGCGGCGCTGCTGCTCTATCGGCGCGCCGACGCCATGCTGATCGCCCTTGTCGCCGTCGCCGCCTGGCTCGTCATCGTGACAGGCTGAGCACCCGATCAAGGTCGAGATGGGCCGCGATATGCGCCGCCAGCCGGTCGAGCACCTGCTCGATCAGCGGCTCGTGGGCGAGCCTGGACGCGCCGGCGTCGAAACGGGCGAGCCAGCGGGCGCGCTGACGGTCGTCGGCGAAGAGACCATGGATGTAGGTTCCCATGACCCGCCCATCCCCCGACACTGCGCCCTCCGGCGACCCGTCGGCGAGACACGCGAACGGCCGCCCGCAGTCGGGCCCCCTCGTGACACCCATGTGCATCTCGTAGCCGGCGAATGGGGCGCCGTCGCTCGTTTCCCCGCATACCGGCTCGAGCCGCTTGTTTCCATCCAGCACGGTGTCGACCGCGAGCAGGCCGAGCCCGTCGGCGCTCCCGGCGGGTCCCTCGATCCCGGCGGGATCGTCGATCGCGCGTCCAAGCATCTGGTAGCCGCCGCAGAGGCCAAGAACGAGACCGCCGCGGCGCAGGTGCGCAGCAATGTCGATGTGGAACCCCGCCGACCGCAACGCGGCGAGGTCGGCGATGGTCGCCTTGGAGCCCGGCAGGATCACGAGGTCGGCATCGCCGGGCAGCGCCGTTCCGGGCCGCACGCGCACGAGCTCGACCGCCGGCTCGGCCTCGAGCGGATCGAGGTCGTCGAAATTGGCGATGTGCGGCAGGATCGGAATCGCGATCCGGATGCGAGCGTTCGGCTTGACCTGCTGCGGCTGATCGAGCGCGAGCGCGTCCTCGGCCGGCAGCAGCCGGGCGTCGGGGAAGAACGGGATGAGGCCGAGCGCCTCCCATCCGGTTCGTTGCGCGATCGTCGCCATTGCGCCTGCGAACAACGCCGGGTCGCCGCGCAATTTGTTGACGAGGAACCCGCGGATGAGCGCCGCGTCGGCGGCATCGATGACAACTTTGGTCCCGATGAGGCTGGCGATGACGCCACCGCGGTCGATATCGCCGATGAGCACGACCGGCGTATCGGTGGCGCGCGCAAAGCCCATATTGGCCACGTCGTTCGGGCGGAGGTTCACCTCCGACGCGCTGCCGGCGCCTTCGACCAGCACGATGTCGGCCTCGGCCGTGAGGCGCGCGAAGCTGTCCAGCACGAGCGGCATCAGCTCCGCCTTCATGCTCTGGTAGGCGGTTGCCTTGGCCGTGGCGCGGACGCGGCCCCGCACCACCACTTGCGCGCCGACCTCGCTCTGCGGCTTCAACAGCACCGGATTCATGTGCACGCTCGGCCGCGTGCGCGCCGCGCGCGCCTGCAGCGCCTGGGCGCGGCCGATCTCGCCGCCATCGTCGGTCACCGCGGCGTTGTTGGACATGTTCTGCGGCTTGAACGGCCGCACCCTGAAGCCGCGATCGGCGAACGCCCGCGCCAGGCCGGCGACGATCAGCGACTTGCCGACATCCGAGCCGGTGCCCTGAAACATGAGGGCGCGGGCGACCACGTCAGAACTCGATGCCGGGCTGCGCTTTCACGCCGGCGGCGAAATGGTGCTTCACCAACGTCATCTCGGTCACGAGATCGGCGGCGGCGACGAGCGCCGGCTTGGCATTGCGGCCGGTGACGACGACGTGCAGCCGCGGCCGGCGCGCCGTCAACGCGGCAACGACGGCGTCGAGCTCGAGATACTCGTAGCGCAAGGCGATATTGAGCTCGTCGAGGATCACCAGACCGAAGCTCGAATCGGCCATGAGCTCGAGCGCTTTCGCCCAGGCGCGTTCGGCCGCCGCGACGTCGCGCTTGAGATCCTGCGTGTCCCAGGTGAAGCCCTCCCCCATCGTATGCCAGGACACCTGCTCGCCGAACGCGGCCAGCGCATCGCGCTCCGCCGTGTGCCACGCACCCTTGATGAACTGCACCACGCCCACGCGGTGACCACGGCCGAGCATGCGCAAGGCGAGACCGAAGGCGGCGGTGGACTTGCCCTTGCCGGCGCCGGTATGGACGATGAGCAGTCCTTTCTCGACCGTCTTTTCCGCAACCTCGGCATCCTGCACGGCCTTGCGCTTTGCCATCTTGGCGCGGTGGCGTTCGGCCTCGGCTTGGTCGATGCTCTTGCTCATGGATTTCCCTTCACGACGAGCGGGAGTCCGGCAACGACGAGCGTCACGCGGTCCGCGCGCGCGGCGAGCCGCTGGTTCACACGGCCCTGCGCATCCCGAAAGCGGCGGGCCAGCGCGTTGTCGGGGACGATACCGTAACCGACTTCGTTGGACACGAGCACCACAATACCGGTGTGCCCGGCGAGGGCATCCTCCAGGCGGACGATCTCTGCGTCGAGATCGGCATCGGCCAGCATGCGGTTGCTGAGCCAGAGCGTCACGCAGTCGACGAGGAGCGGCGCCTGGGCCGGGGCCGCCGCGAGCGCGCCGGCAAGATCGTGCGGCGCCTCGATGGTCTGCCAGCCGGCAATGCGCCGCGCCCGATGCGCGAGGATGCGTTGCGCCATTTCGTCATCGCAGGCCTGCGCGGTCGCCACGTAGATCCAGGGCGGCGCGCACGCCGTGATCAGGCTTTCCGCATATCGGCTCTTGCCCGATCGCGCGCCGCCGAGGACGAGCGTGAGCCGGACGTCTCCGGCTTCCGCGACTGCCATTACGGCATCAAGCGCCCGGAACGACCTGCAAGGCCAGGGTCGCCAGTCCGACCGCGACGACCGCGGCCCCGAGAAGGCGGGGCGCGAGCGCCGACACCTCCATACCCATGCGGCGGGCAACGAACGCAGTACCCACGGTGAGGATGCTCTGGGAGACGACGAGCCCCACGAGGTAGGCGGCGAGCGGCGAGCTCTCCGCGCCGACAATCGATTCGCCGAACGCATAGCCGTGGAAAAGTCCGGCGACCACGAACAGCGCGCCCCATGCCGCGACCGGCAGCGCGCGCCCGGCCGCAATCAATACGCCGGCGAGCAGCACGGAGGCGGCGATGATGATCTCGGGCGCGGGCAGATCGATGCCGTTGACGTGCACGACCACGCCGATCGCCATGGCCGCAACAAACAACGCCGGCAGGGCGAGGTTGAGTCCTCCGACACCGACCACGACGCCGAGCGCCAGCAGGAAGGCGAGATGATCGGGGCCGATCACGGGATGGGCGAGACCGGACAACAATCCCTCGACGAAGGTCGAGGGGATCTTGCCGCCCATGACGTGATGCGCGAACGCGGGCGCCGCCGCGAGCGAAAGCGGAAGCGCGAGCAGCCCCGCGCGGCAAAGCAAACGAAGGTTCATATGCTCCCCCATGCGTCCTCCACCCGAGGACATGGTTGCTGTTGTCGTCGCCGGCAGGTCTCCTGGCTTGCGGTCATCGCCTCCCTCGGCCTTCCCGGAGCGTGTGGCGGCTCCAGTGGCACGTCGAGGAATGCCTACCGCTCACAGTTGCGGGGGCAGCCGCGGCTTCGGGCAAAGCTCTCACCGCGTTCCCTTTTGCATCCCGCGGGGGCGGGAACCGACCACCGCAGACTACAGCGGGCGCAAGACGCCTCGCAAGCCGCACGCAGGTCCGCATTGACAAAGGACCGACGGCCACCATTAAGTGCGGACATCGACGGTCTCTCACGAGAGAGCGAACAGGGAATGTGGTGCGGAACCAGCGTTCCAATGCCACAGCTGCCCCCGCAACTGTAAGCGGCGAGCCCGTGCCACGGCGCCACTGGAGGCATCCGGGAAGGCGGTGACGGGCGGCGACCCGCGAGCCAGGAGACCTGCCGTCGATTCGGTCGCGGGCCGGGCGGGGTGCCTCGGCGCCGGTCGGTTCGCGCCAGGCACCCGGGTTGCATCATCACCCTGCGGAGCATCACGGGTGGCCGTTACCGATCAGACGCAAGTGGCCACGGCGGCGGCAGCAACCGGCGCCGCGACGGTCTACGTCTGCATCACCTGCCAACGCGCCGGCGTGCCGGAGAGCGAACCGCGTCCGGGCGCGGTGCTCGCCGATGCGACCGTGAAAGCGGCGGAGGGCACCGGCGTTACGGTCCACCGCGTGCGCTGCCTGGCAAATTGCACTCGCGGGCCAAGCGCGGCCATGCGCTGCAACGGCTCCTGGACCTACATTTTCGGCGGGCTCGGCAGCGACTGCGCCACGGCCCTGATCGACGGCGCGCGCCTGCTCGCCGCGGCCGCCGACGGCATCCTGCCGTGGCGTGGGCGGCCGGAACCGCTCAAGCGCGGGCTGATCGCCCGGGTTCCCCCGATCAATTTCGAAGAGGATCGCGTATGAACGCCTCGCTCGCGCGCGTGCCGTGCACCATCGTCACCGGTTTCCTCGGCGCCGGCAAAACCACGCTGATCCGCCACGTGCTGGCGAACGCGCAAGGCCGCCGCCTTGCGGTCATCGTCAACGAGTTCGGCGACGTCGGCATCGACGGCGAGATCCTCAAAGGCTGCGGCGACGCCGCTTGCCCGGAGGACAATATCGTCGAGCTCGCGAATGGTTGTCTCTGCTGCACCGTCGCGGACGAATTCGTCCCCGCGCTCGACACCATTCTCTCGCGCACACCCAAAGTCGAGCATATCGTGATCGAAACCTCCGGCCTCGCGCTTCCGAAACCTCTCGTCCAGGCCTTTCACTGGCCAGCGATCAAGAGCCGGGTGACGGTCGACGGCGTCATCGCCGTGGTCGACGGCGCAGCGCTCGCCGACGGTCGCGTGGCCGCCGATCTCGAGGCGCTCGCCCGACAGCGCGCCGCCGACAGCGCGCTCGAGCACGACGACCCGATCGAGGAGGTGTTCGAGGATCAACTCGCCTGCGCCGATCTCGTCGTGCTCAACAAGCGCGACCTGCTCGGTCCGGCGCGCAGCGAGAAGGCGGTTGCGATGATCGCGGCGGCCTTGCCGCGCGCGGTGAAGATCGTCACGGTGGCCGATGGCAAGGTCGACCCCGCCGCCCTGCTCGGCCTGGGTATCGGTACCGAGGACGACATCGCCAATCGCCACACCCGTCATGACGATGAGCTCGAGCACGACCACGACGACTTCGATAGCTTCGTGGTGACGTTGCCGGAGATTTCCGATCCGGCCGCGCTGGCAGCGCGCGTCGCCGCCGTCGCCGAGACGTTCGACGTGCTGCGGGTGAAGGGTTTCGCCGCGGTCGTGAGCAAGCCCATGCGCCTGCTGCTGCAGGCGGTGGGCGCGCGCGTGACGCATCAGTATGACCGGCCGTGGAATGCATCCGAGGCGCGCGAAGGTCGCCTCGTCGTCATCGGCTTAAAAGGACTGGACCGCGCCAGCGTGGCGCGCACGCTGCTCGGGTGAGCGATGCATCTGCTCGCTACGAACTCCACGACGCTCGACGAGATCGTCGAGGCGATCGACCTCGGCCAGACCCCCGGCGATGTGGTGGTGCTGTCGTTTGCGGACAGCGATCTTGCCGGCCTGGCCGCCGCGTGGGCGGCGGAGCGCGACATGCTTCCGAGCCTGCGGCTCGCATCGCTGCGCGATCTGCGCCACCCGATGTCGGTCGACCTCTGGATCGAGCGCGTGGCGGCGCATGCCAAGGTGATCCTGGTTCGCCTGCTGGGCGGGTTGGAGTGGTGGCGCTACGGCGTCGAGCGGCTTTCATCGCTCGCGCGCAGCCACGGGGTCGTGCTGGCGGTGCTCCCCGGCGAGGACCGCGACGACCCTCGGCTCTCGGAAGCATCGACCTTGCCGCAACCGGAGCTCGATGCGCTCTTGTCTTTCTTCCGCGAGGGCGGGCGCGAGAACATGCGGGCGCTGCTGCGCAGGCTCGCTTGCCATGCCGGCTCGGCGCTGGACACGCCCGAGCCGCGACCGCTCCCGCGCATGGCGGGCTACCTGCCCGGAACGGGCGTAGTGGATCTCGACACGCTGGCCGCTCGACTCGCACCGAGCCGGCCGGTGGTCCCCGTCGTCTTCTATCGATCTCTGCTGCTCGCGGCCGACACCGCGCCGATCGACGCTC
>JBAUOM010000180.1:0-1602 GCA_049579765.1 Xanthobacteraceae bacterium | reverse complement strand
ATGAGAAGATAAAAGCCGAGCGACCAGAAGCCTGCTTGATCGCCCAGCCGCACGAACGGCTCGATCACGAGCGGATAGGACACGAGCGCGAGGAAGCTCCCCGCATTGCCGGCAGCGTAGAGAAAATAGGGATCGTCCGCGGCCGGGTGGCCCGTGCGCGCGAACCAGGCCTGCAGCAACGGGCTGTTGGCGGCGAGGGCGGCGAACGGCAGGCCGATCGAAGCCGAGAACAGCCCGAACAGCCAGAGCGTCTCCCCCGCCGCCGGCGGTCGTCCCCAGCCCTGGGCGATCGACAGCGGCAGCGCAAAGGCGGCGGCGATCATCACCGCGAGATGGACGATCACGGATAACCGCGCGGGCGCGCAGCGCGTGAGCCAATGGGCGTAGGCATAGCCCGCCAGCAGCGCGGCCTGGAAGAACACGATGGCGACCGACCACACCGCCGGCGCGCCGCCGAAGCGCGGCAGCACCATCTTGGTGAACATCGGCTGCACCGCGAACAGGAGCGCGGCGCTGGCGAAGATGCAGAGGGTGAAGGCGGCGCGCAGCAGGACCCGCGCGGAGGCCGCCGGCAATGTCGCCTCGCCGGGCCGGTGCGCGGCCTCGCTGATCGGCAAGTCGGATATCCCCATGCGTTAGTTTTAGCGGGTTGCGCGAGGGGGGAGAAATGGCGGCCGCAGCCGCCTCACCGCCGCTCGATCGGCAAAGGGTGCCGGAATAGAGCCGGCCTGTGGCGTGTTGATTACCTGGGTAGCCTAGTGTGGTGGGTTTGCAGTTCCTGCCGTCATGGCCCGTGGCTCGGCTGGCAGTGCCAAGTAAAAAACTGCATGTGAATCATTAACTTGCTGGTGTCTCTTGATTCCGAAGTTCGCATCAGAGGGTGCTGCGTAGGTGCGAGCTTCGGAATCGGGATGCTCGCGCCGCTCCGGCCCGTTCTCCGCGCGGGCCGTCGGCGCTTGATGAGCCGTCAGACCACCGACCGCATGAAGGGCGTGTTCGCCAACGCCGGCCGGGTGTTCGACGCGCTCGGCCGTAGGTCACGCCCTACGAGCCCGGCAAGGAAGTGGCGCCGGGGATCACGGCGGTCGCCACCCACGGCCACACTCCCGGCCACATGTCGCACGTCGTCACCTCCGGCCCGAGCAAGGTCTACGTCCAGGCCGACGTCACCAACAATCCGGTGCTGTTCGTTCGCAATCCGGGCTGGCATGCGTTCTTCGACCAGGACGGCAACATGGCCGAGGAGACCCGCCGCAAGGTCTACGACATGCTGGTGGCGGAGCGGATGCTGGTGCAGGGCTTCCACTATCCGTTCCCGGCGCTCGCCTATGTCAAGAAGAGCGGGTCGGGCTATCGCGAGATCCCGGTGCCCTGGGATCCGACGATCTGAGCGCCTCGACCGCGCGGCGGCGCTCGGCGTCGCCGTCGGGAGGGAGCGGTTGCGTCCCCGCGAGCGCGCGCCGAAGGCAGGCGCTTGACGCCTGCACGACTTGGCGTCTATAGCGCGCGCCATGACGATGATCGCCGTTCGCGCGCTTCTGCGCCGCCGCCTTGCCGGGCAACCGGGCCTGCGCCGCCTGCGCAGGCTCGTGCGCGTGGCAC
>JBAUOM010000179.1:0-27587 GCA_049579765.1 Xanthobacteraceae bacterium | reverse complement strand
CGGACTCGCCCATGGCAGCCTCGGTGTGCCGCAGACCCGAGCGTCCGGCGGCGGCGCAACCGAAGGGGTGACGGCCGTCAGATCAGCCGCAATCGTCAAGCGGCCAGAGCGACGACCTCGTCCGCCGCCCGTTCGCCCGAGCGTACGGCGCCTTCCAACAGCCCATGCATGTCGGTTGCGCGTTCGGCCCCGGCCCAGTGAATGCGCCCCGCCGGCTCACGAAGCGCGTGTCCGAAGTTGGTGAGAACGCCGGGAGCAAAATGGGCGATCATGCCGCCGAGCGACCATTGCTCGGCGGCCCAATCGGTCTCCAGATGCGCCCGCGGCGACAAGGCCCTGGCTCCGTATCGCGCCGCCAAGGCACGCAGCCAGATGTCGCGGCGTTGCGCGGGCTCGAGCCCCGCTGCTTCGATCGCCTGAGGTCCAAACATGTAGCTGCTGAGGATCCCGGGATTCCCCGCACGCGGCGATTGATCGAGCGCGACCGGAACAGGAAGACCGGGGGCGACGCTCATGCCGCTCAGCCCGTCCCCGCGCCAGAACGGCTCGTCATAGATCGTGACGCCGCGGATGGCCGATCCGGACACCATCCGGCGCAGCAGCTGCGCATGGGCCTCCGGCAGCGCCGGATCGTAGTCGATCCGGCCGGCGAGAAAGGGCGGCGCGGCGACGATGACCCGCCGGGCATCGACCGTCACCCGGTCGGAGAACACCTCGACACCGGCGCCGGTCTGCCTGATCCGCCGCACCGGCGACGACAGGTGCAGGGCATCGCCGAGCGTCGCGGCGAGACGCATGGCGATCTCCGGCGCACCCCCGTCGACCAGGTGGGTCTCGGTGGTCGAGGGGTCGACGTAGTATTCGAAGCTGCCGCCGCCGCGGGCGAGCACCAGCGAGCCGAGCAGCGAGACCTCGTTCGGGTCGACGCAAAACAGCGTCGTCATCGTCGTGTCGATGAGCTTGCGCGCCGTGGCCGAAGGCACGTTCCATGGCGAGCCGAACCACGCTCCAAGCGTCCTCGCATCGAGCCGGCGCGCGCCGCTCGCCTTCCAGGGCTCCGCGACCGGGAGGCGCTTGACCATGCGATCGAGCCGCCAGAACGCCAGCCCAAGGCCGATCAGCGCGAAGAGACCGACCTTGGGGAGGCCGCGATAGCGCCGGTTGGCACCGTCGAGATGCATGACGGTGTCGCCCTGGTCGTACTGCGGGTAAACATCGACGCCGAGCTCGCGGCACAGCTCGAACATCCGATCCTGCCGCTTGCCGAGCCATGTGCCGCCCACGGACACGACGCTGCCGTCACCAGCCCTCCGGTTCCAGACGCGTCCGCCGACACGATCCCGCGCCTCGACGAGCGCGACCGATTTCCCGCGATCACGCAGCCGCCGCGCCGCCGCGAGACCGGCAAATCCTGCACCTACGACGCAATAGTCCGCTCGCAGCCGTTCCATTTCGCCATGCCTTTCCTCCCTCCCGCACGACAGCAACAGTTCGCGGCTGAAGCTCTATCAGCCGTGCTGCATAGTCCGCACCGCATCGAGGATTTCTTCGGTGGTGGGTATTTTTCCCAGGCCGGGCAGTCCCTCATTTGCGCACTCGATGTTTGCCCAGCGGACTATGCCATGACGGTCGATCAAGAATTGGCCCTTGAACTGGAGGCCGCTACGCTGGGCTGTCTGTTGCTCCATGTCCGCGCGATCGGTTTGCGTGATCGCGTATTTGTCCATCCGCGCCAGCGTGTTGATCGCCTCTCGGACAGGCAGCGGCTCTGGGAGCTCTCCGCTGGGATTGATCCGTATCGTTTCGAGCGCCGTCGTGAATTCCGGGCTCGGGATCGCCACGGGCAACCGGTACGCGCGGTGCGTTTTGAGCTCTGGGTCCGAAGCCAGCCGCAGCTGGGTCGGACGAAACTTGAAATAAACGCGGGCATTCTCGGGTTCGGTGGCGACGACCCCGAGCGCCTCGACGCCGACTGCCTTGAGTTGACCTTCGATCGATGACACGTGCGCGATCGCCCGCCGGCAGAAGGGGCACCACAGGCCGATGAAGAGGGCAAGGAAGACAGGGTTCCTGCCCTTGTAGTCGGCGAGCGCCACGGTCCCGGTCCCATCTATGGCGGGCAGCACGAAGTCCGGGGCCGGCTCGCCAGGTGAAACCGGCCTGCTGTCCATCGTGATCTCCTGCCTAGCCCGACGTCTGTTTGAAACCACGATCGGTGCAGCTGCTCGCGACGCTCAGCTGCAACAGATAGCATTCTGTACCAAAACCTCTCCCGCCTTGTCCGAGAGCGACGGCGAAATGCCGGACGTGTTGCGCCTGCTCAAGCGCCTCCGCGGCCGCACTGAATTGCGATATTCGAAAGAGATCGAGCAACGGTTCAAGTCCGTGATTTGTCGCAGTTCTCGCAGTTGGCATGTAGGCGCCTGCATGTGGTGACCATGGTTACGCGCGTCCTCGGCGCGCCACGGCGCTGCGTTGCGCCCGGGGCACGAACGGTGTCAATTGTCGGAGACAACTTTGCAGGAGAGGCTCGTGGCGGCCGACGCCGACCAAATCCTCATCGTCGGTTGCGGGCTCGGCGGCGCCGCTGCGGCGCTCGCGCTCGGGCGCAAAGGCCTGCGCGTACGCGTGCTCGAGCAGGCGCCGGAACTGGGCGTGATCGGCTACGGCATCCAGCTCGGCCCCAACGTGTTCCCGATGCTCGATCGTCTCGGCGTCACCGATGCGGTGCTCGCGCAGGCGATCATGCCCAGGGCCGTCCTGATGCTCGATTCGGTCGACGCCGGCGTGATCGCGAACATCCCGACCGGCGCATCGTTCCGCGAGCGGTTCAAGCGCCCGTACATCGTGATCCACCGGGTCGACCTGCACCGCGTGCTGCTCGACGCCTGCAGGTCGCTGGACAATGTCGAGCTGATGCCGAGCGCGGGCGCCGCCGCGTTCGATGACCTGGGCGGCCGCGTCCGCGTCGTGACGGAGGACAACCGCACGATCGAAGGCGCGGCGCTGATCGGCGCCGACGGCCTGAATTCCACCATCCGCACGCGCATGTTGAGCGAGGGCGGCCCGCGCATGATCGGGTTCGTCGCGCACCGCACCATCGTCCCGATGGCGGAGCTGCGCGCCGATGTCCGTCGCGACGACGTCGTGCTGTGGTCGGGACCCGGCTTCCACATCGTGCACTACCCGCTGCGAGCCGGCACGCTGTTCAACATCGTCGCGGTATTCAAGACCTCGACCTATGCGGAGAAAGGCGACATCGCAGGCTATCGTGCCGAGCTCGACCGCACCTATCGCGATTCGCACCCGTCGATGCGGGCGCTGCTGGCGATGATGAACCTGGAGCGACGCTGGCCGATTTCCGACCGCGATCCGATCCGGCACTGGAGCAAGGGACGCGTCACCCTGCTCGGCGACGCCGCGCATCCCACGCTGCAATCGCTGGCGCAGGGCGCCTGCATGGCGATCGAGGATGCCGTGTGTCTGGCGGAGGCGGTCAATCTCAGCGGCGGCGATTTCGAGCACGCCTTCCGGCAGTACGAGACCGCGCGCTACCTGCGCACCGCGCGCGTGCAATTCGAGTCGCGCCATTACTGGGACAACTTCTATCACCTCGGCGGCATCGAGCGCGAGGTCATGCGCCAGACCTGGGCGGCGCGGAGCGAGCGGGACATGTTCGAATGCCTGGCTTGGCTCTACGACGGGTTCAAGCTGCCGGAGAAGCCGGGACGGGCGGCGTGAGCAGGCCGGTCGCCAGCTGAAAGCTCCCGCAGCGGCAGCCCGGCGAGTCGCTCCCGCTCGCGTGTGGCCGGAAAGCTACACTCCACGACTTTTTGCAGATTGCGACCACCCCTCCATAATTGCCGCCGCATTCGGCCCGCACAAAGGGCGCCGGCACGCGAGATGCCGCGCGAAGCGTCATCGAAAATGGGGTAGTGCGATGCGCGATTCATACGATATTGGGATGCCCGACACGGCGCCGTACAAGGAATGGCTCGGCGTCGTCGGCTCGATCGTGGTGGCGGCTCTGGTCGGCGTCATCCTGTTCTCGGGCGGGATCCTGAGCTGAAACGACGGCAATCAGCCGAGGCCGAACGGCGATGGCGGATTCCCGCCGCGACCGACGAAGCGGCGGCATGAGCTGATCGACCGCGATCGGCACTGCGGGTCCATGCTATGCAACGGGGCTTGATCGGTTGCCTTCCTCCGGGCATTTCGCGCATGGCGCGAATCTTGGCGTTGCTCATCGCCGGCCTTGCCCTCGCGTCGTGCTCGGGCGGCATCGTCGGAGATGCCCTGCCCGAGTGGGCGGGCGGCTACCCCAAGAACTTGCCGCCGCGGCCGGGCACCTCGGACTACGACGCTTTCAGGCAGAAACTGGACGCCGAGGCTCACCGCGACAAGAGCAAAGATCCGCCCGCGCCAAAAGCCGATGCGGAAAAGAAGAGTTCGCCGCAATAGGCCGGCGCCGTCGAAGCCTGGTTTCTAAACCGGCCTGCTGTCTTTCGCTTTGGCTCATTCGGCGCGGGTCGCGCGCGCGACCGCGCCTCGCATGTAGTGGGAACCGGTTCGGCTTCCGCCCCGGTCTCCGATGCACTTCCCGAAGCGGGCCCGATCCACGATGATGCGAGGGGTGGAACGAGGTGGTCCGCCCCACAAGGCATCCTCGGATGCGGGCCGCCGCAGGGGGAAGTCGGGGTCAAATGCCGCACGCGAAACGCTCGTTGAAGGATGTGTCCACTCACTTTGCGTTCGGGCGCAATTGGGCGAGCTATGCCGACCTGATCGATGATCGGCGCATCAAGGAAGCCAAAGACGCGCTCGTTCGCCTGGTCGGTGCGGAGACCCTGGCCGGGACGACCTTCCTCGATCTCGGATGCGGCGCCGGCCTCAACGCCGTTGCCGCCGCGCAGCTCGGCGCATCGCATATCGTCGCGGTGGATGTCGATCCGGTGGCGGCGGCGACGACACGGCGCGTTCTGCCCCGGCATGCGCCGAACGCCTCCTTCGAGGTGCACGAGCTCAGCGTCTTCGACCTGACCCCGGAAACCTTCGGCCGGTTCGCGGTGGTCTATTCCTGGGGCGTGCTTCACCACACCGGAGCGATGCACGAGGCGATGGAGACCGCGGCGCGCGTCGTCGCGCCGGGCGGTCTCTTCGCATTCGCGCTCTACCACCGCACCCGTATGTGCGGCTGGTGGCAACGGGAAAAGCGCTGGTACAGCCGCGCTTCGCCGCGGGCTCAGGAGCTCGCGCGAAAAGCCTATGTCGCGCTGTTGCGCCTGCGCTTTGGTCTGACCGGACGCAACTTTTCCTCTTACGTGGCCAACTACAAGAGCCTTCGGGGCATGGATTTCGCGCACGACGTGCACGACTGGATGGGCGGCTACCCCTACGAATCGATCTCGGCGCCGGAGGTCGAGACCGTCATGCGCCGCCTCGGGTTCGCGCACGTGCGCAGCTTCACCACGCCGTTGACGGTCGGCCTGTTCGGCTCGGGCTGCGACGAATACGTCTATCGGCGCAAGGAGGGACACCAGGCGTGTACTCGTTAACCGCAAATTGGAGCCGGCTTTCGGGAGCAAACCGCAAAATATTGCTCGCTGTGAGCCTTTCTCAGCTTGGACCCGACCCGGACATTGGCCGCCCTTTCTTCTGACTGATCCTGGCAAATTTGGTAGAGTTCTTCCCGGGCCCGGAACAGGGAGGAAGTCAAATGCTGAAGATCTTGTCGACCTGCGCTATTTTAACATTCCTTCTCGTGTCGAGCGCGATGGCGCAATCGGGTGTCGGTGCCTGCGCGGCGGATATCAAAAACTTCTGCGCCAACATCGAACCTGGAAACCTCCGTATTGCCACTTGTGTAAAGGAGCATCTCGCAGACCTTTCCGACGTGTGCAAGGCAAGGTTGGCCGAGGTCGCGGCGGCTGGAAAAACATGCCGCGCGGACGTAGAGAAGCAATGCGGTACCGAACGTCGGCGCATCCAGAAAGTGGCTTGCGTCAGGGATGCCATCAGCAATTTCGGCGACGATTGCAAGGCCGCAATAGCGGCCGTTGTCACTCGTAAGAAGTAAAAAGCAAGCGGGCAGCGGTCTGGAGCATCAAGAGGCATCGCGCTGGCATTCCTGCGGATGACGAAGCCTCGTGCAATGCTGTTAGTCTAAACAGCAACCGGAAGGCCGCAGCCACGCGAGCCGCGGCCAAACCAAAGAGGTGTCTCATGAATTTTGTAGAAGCGATCAGCTCATGCTTCCGCAACTATGCCAACTTCTCAGGTCGAGCAGTTCGTTCGGAGTATTGGTACTGGTATCTTTTCGTAGCCATTGTTTTGATCGTGTTTGGTGCAATCGATGAATCGCTTTATCCGGGACCGCTAGAGATGGGTCCCTTTAGCTACGTCACCATGGCGGTCGCGTTGGCTTTGATTCTGCCCGGCCTGGCCGTCTCGGTCCGACGATTGCATGATATCGATCGCACAGGCTGGTGGATCTTGATCGCGGCTACAGCCATCGGCACGCTTGTCCTGATCTACTGGGCATGCCTGCCGGGCACGTCGGGTTCCAACCGCTTTGGATAAATCGGGTCCCCTTTGCATGCTCGGCCCGCTGCGGTGCATGAGTCCGTTCCTGGCCACAAAGTGGACGTGCGGAGTCCTGCTCGTGCATGTTCGTTTTCCGGGGCAGAGCCGACATTAACGCAACAACCGCAATTTATGGGCACACGCCCTAGCGAGAACAACGCGCTCAGTTGGCGAGTGCAATGGACCACGGTCGCCCGGACCAGAATGCTGACAAAGGCATGCCGCTGGACCTCCGCCGGGTGGCACCTGTGCTCGTTGCTGGATTCATTTCTACAACGCTCGCGCAGCCTGAGGTAATCGAACTTCCTCTCCAAGGCCTTCTTAAAGAAGTGCTGCATCTGTCAGTCACGCAGATGTCGCTGTTTTTCAGCATTGGAGCGCTTGCGTGGTACTGCAAACCGTTCGTTGGAATCATCGCGGATAGTTATCCCCTCCTTGGTACGCATCGCCTCAGTTACATCGTGCTCGGCGCGGTCATCGCCGCCGCGTGCTGGCTGGCGGCGGGGGTTGCCCCCCTGCGTTATACTTTCTTGCTAGGTATCGTCTTCATGATCAACGCTGGATTGGTCATCGCGAGCACGGCGGTCGGCGGACTGTTGGTGGAGGTTAGCCGTCGCTACGACGCGTCGGCTCGGCTCGTTCCAATGCGATCAGTTGTGACAAGAGCCTGTTTATTAGTGGGCGGACCACTGGGCGGCTTTCTGGCAACCTTTGCATTTGGCCTCTCCACAGCGATTTGTGCCGTGGTTGCGCTTCTTGTCGTTCCTATTGCAATGATCCGGCTTCGTGAACGTGCCGCCCCGAAGGACTCGTCGCTGGCATGGCAAAATGCGAAGCTCCAGATCAGGGGTCTTCTTCACTCGCGCAGCGTCTGGGGCTTCGCAGCACTGGCGTTCCTAGTGCTAGGGGTGCCGGATTTTCACGACAAGCCACTTTATTACTACCGCATCGACGTGCTGCATTTTTCGCCAAATCTGATCGGCTGGCTCAAGGCTGCCGCGGCTGCGGCGGGCTTTGCTGCTGCGTTCATATATTATCGCGGGCGTCCGCGATGCAGTCTGGAATGGCTAATCGTCCCCAGCATTCTGCTCAATGCTGCTGGTGCACTCGCATACCTGTTCTATGCGTCGCCTGTCAGCGCGGTTTTCATCGATGTTGCGGACGGCTTCTTGGCCACAATTTTGAGTTTGGTCCTCATGGAAATTGCCGTTAAAAGCTCACCGTCGGGGAGCGAGGCATTCACGTTGTCCCTTCTTCTAAGTGTCTTTAATCTTGCAAGTGCGGCGTCGGATTACTTCGGTGCGCTCCTTTACGATAGTTACACGGCCTCGTTTTTCTTTCATTTGGTCTGGATCAATGCCGCATGCACAGCGGCTACTGCATTGGTCGCTCCGTCTCTTACGCGTTGGATCGGGAGCAAATAGTTATGCCAAAGACGATCTTTATCGGCCTCGGCGGCGCGGCGGCCGCCTGCACGGGCCGACGAAGTGATCGAATGTTCTCGCGTTTTGTAGGAGAGAGTTATGGCTGATGTTCATCCCGCCGACACCGGTCGTCCGCGCCGACGAGGCGATCGAATAACGCCGCTATTTGCTGCGGCTGCTTACGACCGGTCATGGCACTTTTTGAGACGTCCACCGATGTCCGTCATACGACCGCTTTCGCGGGTAATGCGGACATCAGCCAACGGTTGCCGGACAATCGCGATTTATGAGTACACGCCGTAGCGGCTTACTGATCCAGCGTGGCTTTGGTTCAGAAGTCCGCATTTCGGATTGCCGCAGGAATGATGCGGGCTTCCGAGCCGCCACGCTAGGCCCTGTCCGCCACCTTTCCGGCTTTACCGCCGGTCGAGCCATTGGCGCGTCTTCCCACCGCCCGCGACGCCGCGGCTCGTGATTCGCACTTGGCGCGAATCTCGTCGAGCTCTTCATCGGTCAAATGCTCGATCCCGATGTAGAAATTCTTAACTTTGCTCACGCGGATCAACTCGTCGAGCTTCACCTGGATCGCCGCGCTGTCGCGGTTCTGCGAATTCTGAATGAGAAACACCATCAGGAACGTTATGATGGTCGTCCCGGTGTTGATGACGAGCTGCCAGGTGTCGGAGTAGCCAAAGTACGGCCCGCTGACGAGCCAAACGATCACCGCCAGGGCGGCCAAGGCGAACGCGACCGGCCGCCCCGCCTGCCTTGCGACGTAGTTTGCGGCCGCCCCGAAGAGCTTGCCTGCGCTCCGGCCTTCCTCACGTCGCGCGGCTTTCGTCATTTCGGCTCCGGTGTCCCGGCGTATTTTCGCAACCGACGGCGTCCCGGAGCCCGACGGCCAGTCGCCGGTTTCAGCGGCGGCTGTGACCACGCTCATCTCCGGTGCCGCGCAGTCGAATGTTCGCGCCTCTAACGGTTGAACGCGGCGCAAGTTCCCTCGGCATCCGCCCATGCGGCGGCGCGGACGGCCCAAGGCCTGGAAGGCCGGTCGCCAGGGGCCGGGAACGGCGCTCAAAGGCCGGGGCCATCCCGCTCCCGGTGGCGTCCCTTTTCCCGACCTTGCCGGGGACGGCGGACGCACTGCCTCCATCGGAACACGCCCGGCGCGCGATGAGAGACGCTCAGAGTCGTTTGATGTCGTCGAGGCCGCCGAGGCGGCCGATCAGCGTGTTGGCCCCGATCGCGATCACGAACAGGATGATCAGCAGCGCGTACATCTGCGGCATGTTGAAGATGCTGTAGGCCTGGATCACCAGAAAGCCGATGCCGCGGTTCGACATCTTGGTTTCCGCGAGCAGCGTGCCAATCAGCGCCACGCCGAGGCCGAGCCGCATGCCGTTGATCATGGGATGGCGCATGGCCGGCAGGTAGATCTTGGTCACCATCTGCCACGTGCCGGCGCGGAAGCTCCTGCCCACGCGGATCAAGACCTGGTCGATCTCGCGCATCCCGCCCGCGATGTTGAGCGCGACCGGGAAGAAGCACGAGATCGCGCCCATGGCGACTTTCGATCCGGGCCCGACCCCGAACCACATGATCATGATCGGAAAGAAGATGATCTTCGGACACGGACCGAGATAGTAGAGATAGGCCTCGTAGGCGCGCGCCAGAAACCTGCTGCCGCCGAGCAGGATGCCGACCGCGAGCCCGCTCAAGCCACCGATCAGCATGGCGATGCCGATCTCCCAGGCGGTCGTGCCGAGGTGGAAATAGAAGGTGGGGTCGGTCAAGGTGATGTAGAGGGCCCGGCCGATGGCGGTCAGCGAAGGCACGACGTCGCGGTAGAGCCAGCCGGACGCGGAGACCGCTTCCCACACCAGCACCACCGCCACGATGATGGCGACACGCAGCGCCGTCACCGGGCGCAGCGGCAGCCGCATGGGCCGCGCCGCCGGCAGGCTCAGTCGGCCGGTCTCAGCCATCGCTCGAGCCTTTCCATCAGGATGAACACGCAGATGCTGACCAGGATGACGAAGCAGATCGCGGCATAGGTGCCGGGCAGATCGTAGCGCTCGGCGAGCTCGTTGATAAGCTGCCCGAGCCCGCCGAAATTGATCAGGAACTCCACCCCCACGATGTTGATGAGCGCGAAGATCAGCCCGAGCCGCAGCCCGACGAAGATGGTCGGCAGCGCCGCGGGGAACAGGATCTTCCAGAACTGCTGCGACGGCGTGAGGTTGAAGCTCCTGCCGACGTTGATCAATACCCGGCGCGTGGCGGAGAGGCCCTCGAGCGTCTTGAGGATGATGGGGGCAAGCCCCGCGCTGAAGCCCATCATCACGATGGTGAGCGCGCTCCTGCCGAAGATCACGAGATAGAGCGGATACATCAGCACCAGCGGGGCGGCGGCGATCGCCGCCACCCAGGTCTCGGTGGCGAGCCGCAGCAGATGGTAGCGGTAGAGCAGGACGCCGCCGGCCACGCCGAAAACGGTCACCAGGAGGGCGGCGGAGAAGGCCTCGGCGGCCGTGAGCAGGAAGCGCTGCAGCACGTCCTCCTCGATGACCACGCGCGGGAAGGCGGCGATGATGTCGGACGGCAGCGGCACGATGAAGCGGTTGATGACTCCGATGCGAATGAGCAGCTCGATGAGCGCGATGAACGCGACGAACGAGCCGAGGCCGAGCGTGGCCGGACTGTACCTGTTCCTGGCGAGCGTGGCGGCGGCGGTCATCGCTTCTCGCCCTCGCGCAGCTTGTGGCTTTCCTCGTCCTGCATCCCGCGGCTCGCCTCCTCGCGCAGGTCGCTCCAGATCTGGGCGACGTAGCGCCCGAATGCCTCGCTCGAGACGATTTCGGAGCTGCGCGGGCGCGGCAGCCTGACGTCGACGATCCGCTTCACCTTGCCCGGACGATAGGTCATCACCAGGATGCGGTCGGAGAGCTGCACCGCCTCGGTGATGTTGTGGGTGATCAGCAGCGTCGTCTGCCTGAGCTGCTGCTGGATCTGCAGTACCTTGTCGCCGAGGAGGAGGCGGGTCTGCTCGTCGAGCGCCGCGAACGGCTCGTCCATGAGGAGGATCTTCGGCTGCGCCGCCAGCGTGCGCGCCATCGATACGCGCTGGCGCATGCCGCCCGACAGCTCCGCCGGATAGCGCCGCTCGAACCCGTCGAGGCCGACGAGCCTGACGAAATGGCGCGCGCGGTCATAGCGCTCGGCCTTGGGCAATCCGGCAATCTCCAGCGGGAACGCCACATTGTCGATTACGTTGCGCCAGGGAAATGTGGACTCCTCCTGGAAGATCATGCCGATCGCCGGATGCGGCCCGCGTACGCGTTCGCCCGCGACTTCGACCGTGCCCTCGTCACCGTCGAGCAGCCCGCCGATCACGTTGAACAAAGTCGACTTGCCGCAGCCGGAGGGGCCGATGACGCCGACGAATTCCCCGGGCGCGACGCTGAGCGAAACGCGGTCGACGGCGGTCAGCACGCCATCGGGCGTCTCGAAGCGCTTGACGATGGCGTCGACCACGAGGATGGCGTCGGCCGAATCGGCTTTCGTCGCGCCCCCGTCGATCCGCTGCACCGGCGCAGTTACGGCTGCCATGGCGTCTCGCTGTCCCCTTTCGGCCATCCGTCTTCCGCGGCACGGTTGATCCGTCGGCTTGGCCCGGCTCCCGTCCTATAGCACGGACCGCCTGGCGGGAGCACGAAGCACGGCGGTGAAACGATGTCGCTGCCGCGGCGAGCGCGCGTCGGGCGCCGCCCGCTTGCCCGGTTACGTCTGCTCCGCCACGAACGCGCGGCCAGCCCGCCGGCACCAGTTCTCCCAGGCGCGGTTGATGCCGTACGAGCCGGTACGACCGGCGACCTGGTCGACCTCGCCGGCAGTGAGAAACTTCACCTCGCCCATCTCCATGGCCTGCTTCTGCAGCCGCGCATTGACCTCGAGATAGACCGAGATGAAGACCGCGTGCCGGATGTTCCTGCCCGCGACGGTTGCACCATGGCCGCGCATCAGCGCGGCGGCGCCGGCGCCCATGCGCTTCGCCAGGTCGCGCCCCATCTCCATGCTCTCGACCAGCAAGGCCGTGTCCCCGAAGTGGTCGTGGGAGTCCCAGACCGGCACCTCGCGGCCGATCGAGGCGCCCATGTGGAAGATGGGCCGGATTTTCCGGCCGGTGACGCCGTAGGGAATGACGCTTTCGCTGTGGTTGTGTACGACCGACATGACATCCGGCCGCGCCTCGTACAGCGCGCCGTGGATGAAGCGCTCGAGATAAGGGGCGCGGCCTTTGGCGTCGACCGGCTCCCCCTCGAGCGTGAACGCCATGATGTCGTCCTTCTCGATGCAGTCGGGCGCGCGCGAGCGGGACAGCAGATAAAGCTGCGGATCGCCGGGATGGCGCACGCTGATATGGCCGAAGGAATCCACGACGCCTTCGCGGGCAAGGATGCGATTCGCGGTGACGAGTTCCTCGATCAGGTCGTCAAGCTTGGCCATCGGGCGTTTCCTTCATGTGGGACCGGCATCCTGACAGAATGTGAATATTCTTGCCGTGCTGTCGTCCCCGCGAACGCGGGGACCCATCGTGCCATATACCGCGGCCCCTGGAATATGGGTCCCGCAACGGGGTGCGCCGCGCGGGGACGACGCGGGAATTTACGTGGCCTGCGCGAGCTTGCTTGCGGGCAGGCACTCATGGTGATGGAGAGAGAGATTGGCGTTCGTTCAAAGAATGAAGCTCACCGAGCCGAGCGTGCCGAGCTCATGCGCGTCGATGAGCACGCGGCGCTCCTTGATGCGGAAGGAATCGCCGGCCCGCCGCAGGACATGGCGGTAGCAGCCGACATATTCCCGGATGCGCTCGTAACGCCGGTAGCGATAGCACACGAAGTTGGAGGCGACCGCGACGAGATCGCCGTCGCGGCCGACGATGCGCACGTTGGAGATCAACCGGCGCGTGCGCGATCTGGGAAACTCGGCGTGGCAATTGGGATCCAGCACGCGGATGATCCGCTGCCGGATGCGTTCGCGGTCGTCAGCGATGAGGAACAGCGTATTGCGGTGGTCGCCTTCGGGCTGATCGTTGGGAGGAACGTAATATGTCGCGTCCTCGGTGAGCAGCTCCTGCCACTCCTCGAGCTTCCATTCGTCGAGCAGCGCGGCCTCGTGATAGAGGAAATCCTCCACTTCGGCCCGAGTGACCACGCTCGGCGCCGCCACGGTCATTGCGCCGCTCCCATCAGCTCGTTCCAGCGCCGCCAGAAGATGCGCAGATGGTGCTCGTCGCTGTTGAGCTGCTCACCCTCCTTGCCCATGCCGCGCGACATTTCCGACCAGCGGTCCTCGGCCCAATTGGCGAGGCCCTGCTGCACCAGCTCGAGCGCCTCGACGTCGTCGGGCGTGGCAAAGCCGCCCGGGCCGTAGAAGGTCAGGAACGCGTCGAGCCGGCGCGCGCGGGCGCTCTCGGCTTCCTCCACCGGGCCGAGCGCCCAGGCGGTGACGTGCATCTGGCCCACCCCTTCCGGATAGAAGGTGCGCACGGTGACGGACGAGCCGTCGTTGATCACGAGGTTGGGAAAGATCACCAGGTTCCGGTTGGTGTCGGCAACGCGCTGCGCGCGTTCCGTGCCGAGGCGGGCGACGAGCTCGCAGCGGATCGCGTCGATCTCGGCCCTGGCGGCCTCGCCGTAGAGCGGAATCCACTTGGCCACGGGGCGGCCGCGGAAATTGACGTTGTCGGTGGTGAAATGGCCGTTGCCGAGCTCGACCGCCTTGCCGCGGGTCGGCAGCACCAGGCCCTCCTCCTTGGGAGGCTCGATCTTCACGCCGGAATTGGCCATGAAGTTGAGCCAGGTCGAATGCGTCGACGGCAGGTGATAATCGTCGACGCTGTTCTCCACCATCAACTTCCAGTTGGCCGCGACGTCGTATTCCTGCACGCCGGCGATGATCTCCATCTGCCCCGACGATGACTGATCGATGACGAGGTCGATGTAGTCCTTGGCGCCGGCGAGATAGTCGGGGAGTGGAGCGACGTCGGGGGCAAGGCACATGAACCAGAAGCCGCGATAATCCTCGAACCGGGCGGGGCGGCGCAGGCCGTAGGCGGACTTGTCGAAGGTCTCGGCGTAGGCGTCCGCGCCCGGCACGCCCGCGAGCCGCCCGTCGTTGCCGTAGGTCCAGCCGTGATAGATGCATTGGAAGCGACGCCGATTGCCCTCGCGCTCGGTGCACACGATGGCGCCGCGGTGCCGGCAGGTATTGAACAGGCAGTGGAACTCTCCGGCCTGATCGCGGCAGAAGATCACCGGCCGGCCGGCCACCTTGCGCGAGCGGAAATCGCCCGGCTTTTTCAGCTCGGAGGAATGGCCGACATAGATCCAGCAGCGGCCGAAGATCTGCGCCATCTCCCTGCGCAGCACGTCCTCCGACACCAGCACCTCGCGATCGAGCAGAAAGGTCTTCTTCTCGCGGTCATCGACGATATAGGAACGCACCGACATCTCCTGTCGCCTCTCCTGTCGCCTCTTGGCCTCGGCCGGTCGCGCGTGCGGGGCGGCGAACCGGATATCGTTCGGCTTGAGACCGCCCAATGCGGTGGGATTTGAAGCTCCTGTTATTGCAGCCGCAACCTCGCTTGGGAACTTCACATCCAAACCGCACCAAGTGTCACAAAGTTGTGGTGTCCTTTTGATTCCAAAGCTCGCACCAGAGGGTGCCGCGAGGGTTTGCAAACTTCGGAACCGGACACCAGCGTACAGGCTCCCCCGAAATGCGGTCAATCGCGGCCGCGGCGCCCGGTGCGCCGCCGCCCCTTGCCTATTGAACTTTTCTAGCGGCCCGCTACAGCAGCATGCCGGCTCTCACGCGATCAGTCAGTCATGGCCG
This sequence comes from Xanthobacteraceae bacterium, assembly GCA_049579765.1. GTDB lineage: Bacteria > Pseudomonadota > Alphaproteobacteria > Rhizobiales > Xanthobacteraceae > VAZQ01. The sequence goes on along the minus strand of JBAUOM010000179.1, from coordinate 12,684 downwards.
AAAATCCCGTTCCCGTCTGCGCCGCCGCCGATCTGGCTCCCGGCAATGTCAGGAGCTTCGAAGTGGGCGACGAGCTCGTCGCCGTCTACAACATCGACGGCACCTTCTACGCCACGGAGGCGCGGTGCACCCATGCCGTCGCCGACCTGGCCGACGGCATCCTGGAAGGCGACGTCATCGAATGCAGCCTGCATTTCGGCGCGTTCCACGTACCGAGCGGAAAGGCCGTGCAGGCGCCCTGCTTCACCGACCTCAAGACCTTCCGCACCGAGCTACGGGACGGTCAGGTATGCGTCGATCTTTCGACGCCGGCAGCGACGGCCTCGTGAGCGGGCTGCGGGGCGCCCGAGGAAGGCTTGAGCGATTCCTTGGCCTTGGCGCGCTCGCGCGGCGGCCCCATCAGCACCGGCTGGAACAGCACGGCCGCCGCCATCGTGGTGACGAGCGCGAGGGCCATGAGCTTGCCCATACTCGATGTGCCGGGATGGCTCGACAACCACAGGCTGCCGAACGCCGTCGCGGTGGTGCACGCGCTGAACATCACCGCGCGGGTCAGGCTCGACTGCAAGAGACCGGTTTGGCCGGCCCGCCACGCCATGATGTAGTAGATCTTGAAGGCGACGCCGAGCCCGAGCAGCAGCGGCAGCGCGATGATGTTGGCGAAATTGAGCTCCATGCCGAGGATGACCATCAGCTCCATGGTCACGACACCCGCCATCAGGAGCGGAATGATGGTGAGCAGGACATCGCCGAACCGGCGCAGCACGGCCCAGAGCAGGATAATGATCGAGGCCAGCGCCCAGAAGCCGGCTTCGAAGAAGGCCCGGATCACGGTGCGGCCGGATTCCACGATCGCGATCGGGCCGCCGACCGCGTTCGGCTCGACCGCCAGCACCGCGCGCGCAAAGCGCCGCAGGGTTTCGTTGTCGTTGGGATCGCCCTTGGGCAGGATCTCCACCTTGTAGCCGCCGTCGGGCGTCACCCATTCGCGTGCGATCTCGGGGGGGAGGGTCTCGAGCGTCACCGGCTGCGCCTGCAGGTAGCCCCGCAGCTCGTCGAGGGCGATCTTGAGCGAGGGAACCATGGCAGCGGTGGCGCGCTCACGTAGCGCTTCGTCGCCGTCGGCGAGCTTGGCAAGATCGTCGGCAAGCCGCTTGGCGGCGGTCGCGCCGGCGCCGGTTTGCGTGCCCGCCGCCTTGTTCAGGGATTGGACCGCGGACTTGAGCGCGGCGATGTTGTCGGCGTCCGTCGGCGGCTTCTTGTTGGGATCCGGCCGCAGCACGGGATCGAGCACGGTCGCCAGCTGACGAATGGCGGCAAGCTTGGGCTGCTGGTCCGCCGGGATGAAATTCTCGATGGTTCGCACGCTCGAGACTTCGGGAAGCTTGGAGAGCTTTTCCACGTCGGTCTTCGCCGCCTCCGCGTTCGCGGCCAGCAGGAAGATCGAACTCGCGCCGATGGCCGGGTCGCTCCGCAGCTCCAGGAAGGTCGCAACCGATTCGACCTTGGGACTTCGCAGATTGAGCGGATTGAAGTCGAACTGCAGCCAGTAAAGCAATGGGAGGCCGGCCGCCACGACGAGGCCGGTGCCGACGATCACCGGGATCCGGCGCCGCTCCATGAAGCGATCGACCGGTGCCAGCCATTTGAACCCCATTTCTTCCGGTTCGCCCGGCGGCCGCAGGAGCATGAGCAAGGCCGGGATCACGGTGACGCTGGTCAGGAATGCGATGATCATGCCGAGTCCGGCGAGCAGACCGAGCTCGGACAGCCCCTTATAGTCGGTGGGAAGGAAGGACAGAAAGCCGGCCGCCGTCGCCGCGGCGGCAAGCGTCAGCGGCGCGCCCACGTGCCTTGCGGTGTTGAGCAGAGCCTGACGCAAATCGTCGACCTCATGGCGCTCGGCGCGGTAGCGGACGCTGAACTGAATGCCGAAGTCGACGCCGAGGCCGATGAAGAGAACGGCGAATGCCACCGAGATCAGGTTGAGCGCGCCCACCATCGCCAACCCGATCGCGGCGGTAATGCAGAGGCCGACCAACAGGCTGCCGAACACCGCCGCGATGATCCCGAACGATCGCAGCGCGAGCCACAGGATGGTCAGCACGACCAGGATGGTCGCCGTGGTGTTGACGAGCTGCCCCTCCTCCAGGGTGGCATATTCCTCGTCGGCGATCGCGACGGGCCCGGTCAGCCGCAGCCTCGCGCCGTATTGCCCCGCGATATTCAGATCGGCAGCCGCCTGCCGGATCACCTCGGTCGCGGCCCTCCCGGGCATGAGCGCGCTGAAGTCGAGCACCGGCCGGATCCCGATGAAGCGACGCCGCTCGCTTGGCGTGGCCGGCCGTCCGTTGAGCATCGCGCGCCAGGAGAAGCTCGCCGGGCGCCCCGCGATAGCCTCATCGAGCGTGTTCGACACCAGGTTCATCGTTCCGGAGAAATCGTCGAGCGTGTAGTGGCCCATGCGCGCGCCGATCAATCCATAATTGAGCGCGGTCGTCAGCCCGCGCAGATTGGAATCCTGCGCCAAGGTCTGAATGATGGGCTTGGCCTCGCCGAGCTTCTTGGCGAGCGCGACCACCTCGTCGGTGGGCAGGAACAGCAGCCCGTTCCTCTGGAAGAAAGGGCCGCCCCCCGCTTCGAAAATCGAGCGGATGTGATCCTTGCGCTCGGACAGTTTCTGGATCAGGGCGGCCGTGGCCTGCGTTGCCAATTCGGAAGTCGGCGCGTCGACCACCGCCAGAATGGTTTCTTCCTTTGGAGGGAAGACCTTTTGGAACGCAACCTCCCGTTGCCGCCAGGGCAGCTCCTTGGAAATAAGCTTGTTGACGTCGGCGTCGATGGCGAAATGACCGGCGGTGAAGATCGCGGTCACCAGGCCCAAAAGGGCCGCAATGCCAGCGATTTGCCTTGCATATCGGCTGCAAAAATCAACGGTCGTGACAATCGCCTTCTGCAACATGCCTTGTCCTAGGAGTTATCGAGCGCAGCCCCCGCTGCCCGGGGATGCGCCAAACCTGAGCCGGTTGTGGCGGCGCAATATCAGGCAATTCAGTGCGTTGACAATGACTAAGGTTGCACCGACAACACCCGCCTCAAAGCTCTGCCAAGCCTGCCCGACAACCCGCGGCACGCGCGTTGAGTTCGTTCCGGAAGTCGGGGGACGCTCAGCCAAAATTACAATGATTTGGCCTGTGCCCGCACGAGCCTATGTGGGAAAATGTCGCACATGACAAAGCCGACCCCGCTCCTGGACACCATCAAGAACCCCGAAGATCTGCGCCGCCTCCCGGAGGCGGCACTGCGACAGGTCGCGGACGAATTGAGGGCCGAGACGATCAGCGCGGTTGCGGTCACGGGCGGGCACCTCGGAGCGGGGCTCGGCGTGGTCGAGCTCACCGTCGCCCTGCACCATGTCTTCGACACACCCGCGGACCGGCTGATCTGGGACGTCGGGCACCAGGCCTATCCCCACAAAATCCTGACCGAGCGGCGCGACCGCATCCGGACTCTGCGCCAAGGCGGCGGACTGTCGGGATTCACCAAGCGCACCGAGAGCGAATACGACCCGTTCGGGGCGGCGCATTCCTCCACCTCGATCTCGGCCGGTCTCGGAATGGCGGTGGCGCGCGATCTCATGGGGCAGCCCCACAACGTCATATGCGTCATCGGCGACGGCGCCATGTCGGCCGGCATGGCCTACGAGGCCATGAACAATGCCGGGGCGATGAATTCGCGCCTCATCGTCATCCTCAACGACAACAACATGTCGATCGCTCCCCCGGTCGGCGCGCTCTCGGCCTATCTCGCGCGTCTCGTCTCCGGGCGCGCCTACCGCTCGGTGCGCAAGGTCATCCAGCAGCTCGCCAAGCCGTTGCCCAAATTTCTGGAGCAGCGCGCTTTGGCCATCGAGGAATATGCGCGCGGGCTCGTCACCGGCGGCACCTTGTTCGAGGAGCTGGGTTTCTACTATGTCGGGCCGATCGACGGCCACAACCTCGACCACCTGCTTCCGGTGCTCAAGAACGTGCGAGAAGCTCAATCCGGGCCGATCCTGGTGCACGTCGTCACCAAGAAGGGGCGCGGCTATGCGCCCGCCGAGGCGTCCGCCGACCGCTATCACGGCGTGGTCAAATTCGATGTTGCCACCGGCAAGCAGGCCAAGGGCAAGTCGAATGCCCCCTCCTATACCAAGGTCTTCGGCGAGAGCCTCGTGAAGGAGGCCCAGAAGGACCCCCGCATCGTCGCGATCACAGCGGCGATGCCGTCCGGCACGGGAGTAGACATCTTCGGCAAAGCCTTCCCCGAGCGCACCTTCGACGTAGGCATCGGCGAACAGCACGCGGTCACTTTCGCCGCCGGCTTGGCGAGCCAAGGCTACAAGCCGTTCGCTGCGATCTATTCGACCTTCCTGCAGCGCGCCTACGACCAGGTCGTGCACGATGTGGCGATCCAGCGCCTGCCGGTCCGATTTGCGCTCGACCGCGCCGGCCTGGTCGGCGCCGACGGCCCCACCCACGCCGGCGCGTTCGACCTCGCCTATCTCGGCTGCCTGCCCGGCTTCGTGCTGATGGCAGCCGCCGACGAGGCCGAATTGGTGCACATGGTCGCGACCCAAGCCGCCATCGACGACCGGCCGTCGGCGCTGCGCTATCCGCGCGGCGACGGCGTTGGCATCGAACTGCCCGAGGTCGGCCTGCCGCTCGAGATCGGAAAGGGCCGCCTCCTGCGCGAAGGCAACGCGGTTGCGCTGCTGTCGCTCGGCACCCGCCTTGCCGATTGCCTCGATGCGGCCGACATGCTGGCGAGCCACGGACTTTCGGCGACGGTGGCCGACGCCCGGTTCGCCAAGCCCCTCGATGTCGAACTGGTGCTGCGGCTCGCGCGCGAGCACGAAGTGCTGGTGACCGCCGAAGAAGGCGCCATCGGCGGCTTCGGCTCGCGCGTGCTGCAGACCCTGGCCGAGCACGGCGCGCTGGACCGCGGGGTCAAGGTGCGTTCCCTGGTGCTGCCCGATCTGTTCATCGATCACGACAACCCCGCGGCGATGTATGCCCGCGCCGGCCTCGATGCCAAGGCGATCGTGGCCACGGTGTTCGCGGCGCTCGGACGCGACGTCGCGGCGACGGGCGTCACGCGCGTCCCGGCGGGACGGCCATGAAGATCGTCCTGGCGCAGCCGCGCGGATTCTGCGCAGGCGTGGTGCGCGCCATCGAGATCGTCGAGCGCGCACTCGCGAAATACGGGCCGCCGGTCTACGTTCGCCACGAGATCGTGCACAACAAATTCGTCGTCGACAGCCTGCGGGCGAAAGGCGCCGTCTTCGTCGAGGAGCTCTCCGACGTGCCGGCGGGGGCGGTGACCATCTTCAGCGCGCACGGCGTCGCCAGGAGCGTGGCGGATGAGGCGGCGGGACGGCAATTGCCGGTGCTCGACGCGACCTGCCCGCTGGTCACCAAGGTGCACAACCAGGGCAAGCGCTATGTCGCCCAGGGCCGCGTGCTCATCCTGGTCGGGCACGCCGGCCACCCGGAGGTGGAGGGCACCCTGGGCCAGATCGACGCGCCGGTCGTGCTCGTGCAGAACGAGCAAGACGTCGCGGCGCTGGACATTCCCGACGACACGCCGGTGGCCTATGTCACGCAGACGACGCTGAGCGTGGACGACACGCGCGGCATCATCGCCGCGCTCGAGCGTCGTTACCGCGACATCGTCGGGCCGGAGATCAGAGACATCTGCTACGCTACGCAGAATCGCCAGTCGGCGGTACGCGAGCTCTGCCGGCACGTGGACCTGATCCTGGTGGTCGGCGCCAAGAACAGTTCCAATTCCAATCGGCTGCGCGAGATCGGCGAGGAGGCCGGCATTCCAAGCTATCTCATCGCCGACGGCAGCGAGCTCATGCCGGAATGGGTCGAGGACGCGAAGACGATCGGCATCACCGCCGGCGCCTCCGCGCCCGAAGTGCTGGTCGAGGACGTCATCAACACGTTGCGAAGACTCGGCGAGGTCGAAGTCTCGACTCTTCCCGGCCGGGAGGAGCATATTGAGTTCAGGTTACCCCGCGAGCTGGCGTCGGCGTGAGACCAGGATCGGAAGCGACGAACCGAGCGTTCAGACAGAAAGACTGAAAATATGCGAATCCCGTTCTTCAAGGAAATGCGCATCGGCGCCTACATCTTCAAGCAGAAGCTGCTGGGCCGTAAGCGCTATCCGCTCGTGCTGATGCTGGAGCCTCTGTTTCGCTGCAATCTCGCCTGCGTCGGCTGCGGCAAGATCGACTATCCCGATCCGATCCTCAATCGCCGGCTGTCGGTGAAGGAATGCCTCGATGCCGCCGACGAGTGCGGCGCGCCCATGGTGGCGATCCCGGGCGGCGAGCCGCTGATCCATCGCGAGATCGGCGAGATCGTGAAAGGGCTGGTCGCCAAGAAGAAATTCGTGTCGCTCTGCACCAATGCCCTGCTTCTGGAGAAGAAGCTCAATCTGTTCGAGCCGTCGCCCTACCTGTTCTTCTCGGTCCACCTCGACGGACTGCGCGAGCATCACGACAAATCGGTCTGCCAAACCGGCGTGTTCGATCGCGCCGTCTCCGCCATCAAGGCAGCCCAGGCCAAGGGCTTCACCGTCAACGTCAATGCCACGATCTTCGAGGGCCATCCGGCGGAAGACGTGGCGGCTTTTCTCGACTACGCCAGGGACCTCGGCGTCGGCGTGTCGATCTCGCCCGGCTATGCGTATGAGCGCGCGCCGGACCAGGAGCATTTCCTCAGCCGACGACGGACCAAGGAGCTGTTCCGCGACGTCTTCCGGCTGGGCAAGGGCAAGAAGTGGAATTTCATCCACTCCAACCTTTTCCTCGATTTCCTCGCCGGCAACCAAAGTTATCACTGCACGCCCTGGGGCATGCCGACGCGCAACATCTTCGGCTGGCAGAAGCCCTGCTACCTGCTGGGCGAAGGCTACGCCCGTACGTTCCACGAATTGATGGAGACGACCGACTGGGACTCCTACGGCACCGGAAAATACGAGAAGTGCGCGAATTGCATGGCTCATTGCGGCTACGAGCCGACCGCGGCGGCGGCGACGATCGCGCAGCCGTGGCAGGCGCTCAAAGTCGCCCTCCTCGGCGCCCGTACCGAGGGCCCGATGGCGCCGGAAATCCCGCTGGACAAACAGCGGCCCGCGGAATTCGTGTTCTCGCGCCATGTCGAGCAGGAGCTCGCCGCGATTCACAAGGCTGGGAAGCCGTCGGTCACGCCACTGCAGGCCGCGGAGTAGCCGCGGCATCCCCCCTGCCGCCGGCTCGCAGAACTTCAGGTCACATCCCGAATGCCACCGCGCGCGCATTGGCGCGCTTGAGGTTGCGGTAGCGCGCGAGCGCCCACAGCGGGAAGAATTTCGCATAGCCGTGATAGCGCAGATAGAACACGCGCGGGAATCCGGTCGCGGTGTAGCGCGGCTCGCTCCAAAAGCCGTCGTCTGCCTGCATGCGTGACAGATAATCGATACCGCGCTCGATGGCGGGATGCTCGACCTCGCCGGCGGCCATCAAGGCCAGCAGCGCCCACGCGGTCTGCGACGCAGTGCTCGGAGCCCGCTCGTAGCCGCGGTAGTCGAGCTTGTAGCTCGAGCCATCCTCGCCCCAGCCACCGTCGGGATTCTGGATTCTGCCGAGCCAGGAGACGGCCTTGCGGAACTCCGGCGAGCCGTGGTCGACGCCGGCGGCGTTGAGCGCGCACAGCACCGACCAGGTCCCGTAGATGTAGTTCATGCCCCAGCGGCCATACCAGCTCCCCTCCTCCAGCTGCGTGCGACGCAGATAGTCGACCGCGCGCGCCACCGCCGGGTTGTTCTCCGCGGTCTCGCCCATCTGCGCCAGCATCGACACGCAGCGCGCGGTCACATCCTCGGTCGGCGGGTCGAGCAGAGCACCATGGTCGGCGAACGGAATGTTGTTGAGATAGAAGTATTCGTTGTCGGCGTCGAACGCGCCCCAGGCGCCGTTCGCGCTTTGCATTCCCAAAATCCACTCCCGCGCATGCGCGATCGGCGCGGCGAAATCGGGGCTGGAGCCTTGCGCACGATCCATCGCCATCACCACCACCGCCGTGTCGTCGACATCGGGATAGTACGAATTGGCGTATTGGAACGCCCAGCCGCCGGGACGGAGCGGGGGCCGCCGCGCGATCCAATCACCCTCGACGTCGAGGATCTGCCTGGGTACCAACCATTCGAGCCCTTTGCGGGCTTGCGCGACCGCGGGCTCGCCGCCCACCTCGAGCAAGGCGTGGCAGGCGAGCCCGGTATCCCAGACCGGCGACACGCAGGGCTGGCAGTAGGCCTCGTGCGCGTGCACCGCCAAGAGCTTGTCGATCGATCGGCGCGCGATCGCCCGCTGCGGATGATGCTCCGGATAGCCGAGCACATCGAACATCATCACGCTGTTCGCCATCGCCGGGAAGATCGCGCCCAGACCCTCCTCGCCGTTGAGGCGCTCGCCGACCCACGCCACCGCACGATCAATCGCGCGCCGCCGTGATCCTCGCGGAAACATCGGCTCGGCGGCGCGCAACACGGCGTCGACGCCGCGAAAGAACCAGAACCACGACGCTCGCTGCTGCAGCGCCCGCGGCGCGAGCCCGATCGTCCGCGGCGGCTCGAGGAAAAGCTCCTCGATGGTCATGCCCTTGGGATTGCGCGCCCGCGGCTTGAGCGCCTGCAGCACCAAGAGCGGCACGATGACGGTGCGGCTCCAATACGAAATCTTGTCGAGGTGGAACGGAAACCACTTCGGCAGCAACATGATCTCGACCGGCATCACCGGAACGGCACGCCAGGGAATGAACCCGAAGAGCGCCAGCATCAGCCGCGTGAACACGTTTGCGCGCGACGCGCCGCCGCGCGCGCGGTTGGCCTCGCGCGCACGCAGCATGTGCGGGGCGTCGATGGGATCTCCGATCATCTTGAGGGCGAAATAGGCCTTCACGCTCACGCTGATGTCGAAATCCCCGTCGTGGAACAACGGCCAGCCGCCGTGGTCGCCCTGGATGCGGCGCAGATAGGCCGCGATCTTGCCTTCGAGGGCAGCATCGACGGGCTCGGCCAGATAATGCCGCAGCAGTACATATTCGGCCGGGATGGTCGCATCGGCTTCGAGCTCGAACACCCAATGTCCGTCGGGCCGCTGCAGAGCGAGCAACGCACGGCTCGCCGCCTCGATGCTGCGCTCGATCGCGGGCGCCACCCTCGACGATTTCGGCTCGACCAATGCCACCTTCGCCTACCTTCGATCACGCGCGGACGACGAGATCCGCCGCCAGATTGCCCGACCGGATCGCCCCTTCGATAGTCGCCGGCAATCCGGTCCGGGTCCAATCGCCGGCCAGGATCAGATTCTTCCACGCCGTCCGCGCCGCCGGGCGCCTGGCATTCTCGCCGGGCGTGGCGGCAAAGGTCGCGCGACGCTCGCGCACGATCTGCCACGGCGGCAGCGCCTTGGGAAGGCCGGCGACGGCTGCGGCCTCATCCCAAATCCGCCGCGCCAGCATCTCGCGCGGGACATCCAGCAAACGGTCGGCGGCGCTGATCGTGACCGACAGCCGATCGGGAAAGCTGAAGAGCCACTCGATGGTGCCGTTGACGATACCGATGATGGGGGCAAGGCCGGCAGGCGGGTCGAGGCGAAAATGCGCATTCACGATGGCGCGGAACTGCGAGGGGGTTTCGAGGCCGGGCAGCAAATCCGCCGCCACCAACGGCGGCACGGCCAGGACAACGCCCTCGTCCGCGAGCACCACCTTGTCCTCGCCGAAATCGAGCGCGGCAATGCGACCCTGCACGCGATCGAGCGCACGCAGCCGATGCCCGAAGCTGACCTTCGCATCGCGCTCGGCGAGAAAGCGCAGTGCCGGCTCGACGAAAACGCGACCGAGCCCGTCGCGGGCGACCAGCGGCCGGCAGGCACTTCCTCCCGCCGCCAGCGTCTCGCGCACGACGGCGCCGGCAAGCGCGGCGCTCGCCTCCTTGGGCTCGGTATTGAGCGCGGCCAGAAACAGCGGCCGGGCGAGGCGCTCGTACAGCGTTCCGGCGCAGCGCAGCGTGCCCCCGATCGTCTTTTTTCCCGACGGGCGCAGCAGGCGGGCGAAGGAAAGATATTCGCTCGCCGCGGTGCCCGGCACGCGTCGGCTCGAATCGAGAATCCACCACGGAATGCGCCCGCCGTTGATGCGCAACGTCCAACGTTCGCCACTCGCGAGATCCATGAAAGCGAACTCGGCGGATGGCGGACCGGCGAGCCCTGCACGCGCGCCGATGGTCTCCAGATAAGCCAGCGCGGCGCGATTGCCCGAGAGCAGAAGGTGATTGCCGTTGTCGATCACCATGTCGAGCACGGGATCGTGATAGGAGCGGCAGCGGCCGCCTGCCTGACCGGCAGCCTCGTGCACGACCACGCGCGTGCCGCGCTCGGCAAGCCGAACCGCGGCCGCGAGCCCGGCAAGTCCCGCTCCCACGACGTGAACGGTCCGCGGCATCAGATGAGGGCGTGGCGCATGATGATCCACAACAACCGCGACCGCGGCAGATGGATCGGGCGGCGCGGATGCAACCAGCCGCGTGCGACCAGGCTGTCGAGGATCAGCCGATAGGCTTCCGCCATGATGCGCGGAGCACGCACTGAGCGACGCGCGCTCCGCGCCATGATCCCTTCGGCTTGCGTGAAATGTGCGTGCGCGCTCTCGACGACAGGCGCGCAGACCTTCTCGAGCGCCGGGCTCGCCAGCACCGTCGTCGGATCGGTCGCCGTGATGCCGGCCGCCCGCAGCGCCTCCGCCGGCAGGTAAAGGCGGCCGAACGCCGCATCTTCATCGAGGTCGCGCAGGATATTGGTGAGCTGCAGCGCGCGGCCCAAATGGTGCGCCAGCGCGATACCGTCCTGCTCATCCATCCCGAACACGCGCACCGACAGCCGCCCGACCGCGCTCGCCACCCGGTCGCAATAGCGGTCGAGCGTCGCCGCGTCGGGCGCGCGGATGTCTGCGACCACGTCCATCTCCATCCCGTCGATCACGCAGTGGAAATCCTCGCGCCGCAGTCCGAAAGCACGTACCGGCGCGAGCAGCCCACGGGTACGGGGGAGCGGATTGCCGGCGTAGAGGGCGTCGATATCGGCGCGCCAGCGTTCGAGCTGCTCCCGGCGCGCGCTACGCGGCCCACTCGAATCGGCGATGTCGTCGACCTGGCGACAAAAGGAGTAGATCTCGAACATGGCCTCGCGCTGCGCGCGCGGCAACACCCGCATCGCGTTGTAGAACGAGCTGCCCGAAGCCCGCTCGGCCGCCGCCGTCTCCGGTGCTTCTGCCAGCGCCAATGCTCACGCATCCTGCGGTTTGTGGCCGGCCCCGAATAGACGGCCGGCGCGGCGGGTTGCCCCCCATAATAGGCCGAGAAGCCCGAAACCCGCGACCCCCGCCTTGCCGAGATGGACACGCTGGCTCAGCGGATCGCGGCGCGCCAGCACCGCCGCCAGACGCTCCGCGAAAGTCTGAATGACCGCGACCTCCAAGGCGAGCCGCGGATCCTCGATGCTCGGCGCAAACGGCCTGCTATCGCGCAGGAGATCCCCTGTGCGGCGCGCGAGCCTGTGGATGGAGTCGAGCAGCGACGCGGACGCGGAGCTCTTTCCGAGCTCCTCCACGCTTGCGCCGGTCTGGGCGAAGACATCGAGCGGAATGTAGACGCGGTCGAGATTGCGATAGTCTTTGCCGCAGTCCTGCAGGTGATTGATGATCTGCAGGGCAGCGCAGAGGGCGTCGTTGGCGGGCCAGAGCGCGCGGCTCTCGCCATGGACATCGAGCACGAAGCGCCCGACCGGCATCGCGGAGTAGGTGCAATAGCCGATGAGGTCGTCCCAGTCGCGGTAGCGCAGCTTGCCCACGTCCATGCGGAACGCCACGAGCAGGTCCTGCGCGTGGCGTGGCGACAGCCGGCGCGCGGCCAACTGTGAGCGCAAGGCCACACCGACCGGATCGTCGTCGTGCTCGCCGAGCAGCGCCGCCTCGAGCCGGTCCATCAGCGCAAGCTTCTCCTGCGGCGCAAGCGCGGCATGATCGGCGATATCGTCAGCTGTGCGCACGAACTCGTAGAAGGCAAGGATGGGCGGGCGATGGCGCGGATGAATGAGCCGCGAAGCCACGGGAAAGTTCTCGTCCCGGTGGCCCTTGCCCGATCGCGCGTCGGCGGGAGAGATCATCGCGGCCCTGTCGCGTTGGCTTGCATGCGCCCCTTCCAGCTTCCGCCGCGCCCTCGCACATATTGATAGGCGGAATCGAGGGTGAAGAGGGCGTATTCCAGAGCAATGGCAGGCAGCGCGATGCCCCACAAGGGCGACAGCCGGTACAACCGTAGCGTCGGCTGAAACGCCATTGCCATCAACACCCACGCGGCGATGCCGAGGATGCGCACGGTGCCGCTGCCGAAAATCGCCGCGAACGGCGGAACGATATACGTCAGCACCATGCCGGCGAGTGTCGCCGTCAGTAGAAGCGGTGAATAGCGCAACTGCGCGTAGGCCGACCGCGCCACCATGCGGCGGATATCGGCAAGCGCCGGATACGGACGGATGCTGTGCACGTGCTCGCTCAGACCGAGCCAGATCGGGCCGTGCTTCTTGAGCGCCTTCGC
>JBAUOM010000178.1:0-3978 GCA_049579765.1 Xanthobacteraceae bacterium | reverse complement strand
ACCACGCCCTTGGTGGTGGCGGCGTCGAGGTAGATCAGGCGGCCGAGCTGGTTCTGCGAGCAGGGGCCGACCTCGCGCAGCTTCGCCAGCGCCGCGAACTGCGTCTGCGTCAGCCCCTTGATGATCCGCGACATGAAGATCGAGGTGTGGCGCTGCATCGCCACGCGCAGCAGGAAGCCGACCTGCTCGTCGAGCCGGTACTCGAAATTGCCAGCGCGCCGGCGGCGGGTGCGGGGAGGGGCCATGGTCACACCGAGAGGAGGCGGCGCTGCACCGCCACGTCCCTGGCGAGATCGGCCATGCGCCCGTGCCATTGCAGCTGGCCCTTCTCCAGCACGTAGGCGCGGTCGCAGACCAGCTCGGCGAAATGCATGTTCTGCTCCGACAGCAGCACGGAGAGCCCTTCCTTCTTCAGCTCGAGGATGGTGTTGGCCATCTGCTCGACGATCACCGGCGCCACCCCCTCCGAGGGCTCGTCGAGCAGTACCAGCAGCGGATTGCCCATCAAGGTGCGGGCGACGGTGAGCATCTGCTGCTCGCCGCCGCTCATGTAGGCGCCGCGCCGATCGGGCATGGCGCCGAGATTGGGAAAGATCGCGAACAGCTTGTCCGCGGTCCAGGCCGGCGCCGGCAGCCCGTCGCGATGATGTCGCGGCGGCTGGCGGCCGACGTCGAGGTTCTCGAGCACGGTCAGGTCGGAGAAGATGCGCCGGTCCTCCGGCACGAAACCGAGGCCGCGCCGCGCGATCTGGACCGGCTTGAGCCGCGAAATGTCCTCGCCGAGGAAGCGGACGCTGCCCGCGCGCTGCGGGATCAGCGCCATCAGCGCCTTGAACGTCGTCGACTTGCCGGCGCCGTTCCTCCCCATCAGCGCCACCACCTCGCCGCGGCCGATGTGGAACGACGGCTCGAACAGGATCTGCGCGGCGCCGTACCACGCCCTGAGCCGTTCCACCTCGAGCATCGCCTCGCTCATGTCGTGCCAGCCCTCGTGATGATTGACCTATCCCCCGTCATTGCCGGGCTTGACCCGCAAGTCGGGTCTACCCGACTTGCGGTCCTCTCATTTTGCGGAACTCGGGCAAGCCCGAGTTCCGGTGCAATCCATCTCCTTGGTATGAGCCATGCGAAGAACGATGGATGCGCGGGTCAAGCCCGCGCATGACGGGTCGGAGTTTGTGCGGATTGGTGTCAGCCCTCATGGCGGCCCTTCCGGCCGCGCCTCGGCGCGCGCGGTGAAGGTGCGGCCGGTGCCGAGATAGACCTGCTGCACCTGCGCGTCGGCGCGGATCGCTTGCGCGCTGCCGTCGGCGATCAGCACGCCGCGCGCGAGAACGATGATGCGGTCGGCATAAGCGAACACCACGTCCATCGAATGCTCGGTGAACAGCACCGAAATCCCGCGCTCGACCACCAGCCGCTTCACCAGGGCGATCAGCTCGTCGCGCTCGCGCGGCGCCATGCCGGCGGTGGGCTCGTCCATCAGCAGGAGGCGTGGATCGTTGGCGAGCGCGATGGCGAGCTCCACGCGCTTGACGTCGCCGTAGGCGAGCTCCTTGCAGGCGCGGGAGGCGGCGTCCGCCATCCCGACCTGGTCGAGCAGCTCGACCGCGCGGCCGCGATGGCGACGTGCGAACGCCGCGCCGAAATTGAAGATCTCGCCGTGGTGGCTGACCAGCGCCATCTGCACGTTCTCGGCCACGGTCATCGAGCCGAAGGTCGCCGCGACCTGAAAGGTCCGTCCGACGCCGAGGCGCCAGACCTCGCGCGGATGCAGGCCGACGATGCTGCGACCGGCGAAGAGGATGTCGCCGCGATCGGGCGCGAGCTGGCCGTTGATGATGTTGAAGCAGGTCGACTTGCCGGCGCCGTTCGGCCCGATCAGTGCCAGGAACTCGCCGTCGCCGACGTCGAAGCTGACATCGTCGACGGCGCGCACGCCGCCGAAGGCCTTGCTCAGGTTGCGCACGGCGAGGATGCTCATGCGCCTTTCCTCCGCGCCGCCAGGCGTTTGCTCAAGGACCCGACGATGCCGCCCGGGAACACCAGCACCAGCAGCAGGATCACCGCGCCGAGGAGGCCGCGCCAGAACGTGGTCTGGCGCATGACGTTGTCCTGCAGGACGGTGAAGACGGCGGCGCCGACGATCGGCCCGGTCAGGGTCTGGATGCCGCCGAGGAGCACCATGACCATGGCGTCGATCGAGCGCGAGACCCAGGCGACGTCGGGTGAGATCGTGCCCTTGGCGAAGGCGAACAGCCCGCCGGCGATGCCGGCGAACGTGCCGGCGACGGCAAAGCCGATCCAATGCACGCGCCTGACGTTGATGCCGATCGCCTCGGCGCGCAGCGCGGAGTCGCGCCCGGCGCGCATGGCGTAGCCGAACGGCGCGAACAGGAAGCGCCGCAACAGCAGGATGCCCGCAACCACCGCGGCCAGGGTGAGGAGATAATACGCCGGGCGGCTGTCGAACGGCGGCTGCGGCCAGATGCCGAGAATGCCGTTGGAGCCGCCGGTGACCTCCTCCCACTGGAACAGGATCGACCAGACGATCTGCGCGAAGGCGAGCGTCAACATCGCGAGATAGACGCCGGAGAGCCGCACCGCGAACCAGCCGAACAGCAGCGCTCCCGCGAGCGCAGCGAAGGGCGCGGCGACGAGCGCGAGCGGCGTCGGCGCGGCGAGGAACTTGACCGTCAAACCCGCCCCGTAGGCGCCGAGGCCGAAATAGGCGGCGTGGCCGAAGGAATGCATCCCGCCGGGCCCCATGATGAAATGCAGCGAGGTCGCGAACAGGATCGCGATCAGCACGTCGATGCCGAGCACCAGCGCGTAGGGCATGGCGGCGTCGGCAAACGGCAGCAGCAGGAGCGCGGCGAGCACCGCGGCTGCGAAAGCCTTGAGCGGCAGCGACGCGGGCCGGATCGGGTCGTCGATCTCGGCCGGATTGCGCACCGCGCCCTGGCGGCGGCCGAGCAGCCCATAGGGCCGCACGATCAGCACGACCGCCATCACCAGGAATTCGGCCACCAAGGTCAGCTTGGAGAAGTTGACGCTGACATCGCCGAAATGCACCAGGCCGAGCCCGATGCACAACGCCTTCACCTCGGCGATGATGACCGCGGCGAGGAAGGCGCCGCCGATCGAGCCCATGCCGCCGACCACCACCACGACGAAGGCGTCGCCGATGACGGTGAGGTCGAGCCATAGATTGGCCGGCTCGCGCGCCACCTGCAGCGCGCCGCCGAAGCCGGCGAGGAACGAGCCGAGCACGAACACGACGGTGAACAGCAGCGCCTGGTTGACGCCGAGCGCGCTCACCATCTCGCGGTCCTGCGTGGCGGCGCGGATGAGCCGCCCGAAGCGCGTCTTCGCCAGCATCAGGTGCAGCAGGATGAGGACGAGCGGGCCGATCACGATCAGGAACAGGTCGTAGCTCGGGAAGTTGCGGCCGAGGATTTCGACCGACCCGCGCAGACCGGGCGCGCGCGGACCGAGCAGGTCCTCGGGGCCCCAGATCAATTGCGCCGCGTCGTTGATGATCAGCACGAGCGCGAAAGTGGCGAGCAATTGGAACAGCTCCGGCGCCTGATAGATGCGGCGCAGCAGCAGCACCTCGATCAGCGCCCCGAGCGCTCCCACCACCAGGGCGGCGGCGATGATCCCGCCCCAGAAGCCGAGCGCGCCGCCGACCTCGATGGCGAAGGTGGCGGCGAGATAAAGCCCGACCATGTAGAACGAGCCGTGGGCGATGTTGATGATGCGGGTGACGCCGAAGATCAGCGACAGCCCCGCGCCCACGAAGAACAGGCTCGACGCCGCGGCGAGGCCGTTGAGCGCCTGGAACAGGAGGGCTTCGAGGGTCATGCGGTGAGAGGGCCGCTGCGCGCACACGGACGCGGTTGATTGCGTCGGTAACACCCACTGTCGTCCCCGCGAAAGCGGGGACCCATTTTGCAGCACGTGTCGCTGATAGAT
>JBAUOM010000177.1:0-3161 GCA_049579765.1 Xanthobacteraceae bacterium | reverse complement strand
CACGGCGCAGAAGCTCGATCCCGACTGTGCCATGTGTTTCTGGGGCGAGGCCCTGGTACTCGGCCCCAACATCAACACGCCGATGGCGGAAGAGGCGGTGGCGCTTGCCTTCGCCGCGACGCAGAAGGCACAGGCGCTCGCCGCCAAGGCGAGCCCGCGCGAGCAGGCGCTGATCGCCGCACTCTCGGCGCGCTACGGCGCGGACGCGAAGGCGGACCGCGCGCAGCTCGACGCGGCCTATGCCGCGGCCATGGCGAAACTCGGGGCGCAATACCCGGACGACGATGACATCGCGGTGCTCTACGCCGAGTCGGTCATGGATCTGAGCCCGTGGAACTACTGGCAGCCGGGCGGGCGGGAGCCGACTCCGCAGAGCGCGGATATCGTGCCGACATTGGAGCGAGTGCTCGCCCGAAACCCCGATCACCCCGGAGCGAGTCATTACTACATCCACGCGGTCGAGGCCTCGGACCGACCGCAGCGCGCCGAGCCCTATGCCGACCGCTTGCGCGGCGCCATTCCCGGGGCCGGCCACCTCGTGCACATGCCGAGCCACATCTACTACCGCGTGGGCCGCTATCTCGATGCGCTCGCGGTCAACAAGACGGCGGCCGCGGTCGATGAGACATATCTGGCCGCGAGCGACGCGCCGATGGGCGTCTACCGACTTGGCTATTATCCGCACAACGTGCACTTCGTCATGGCGTCGGCGCTGATGTCTGGCGACGGGCCGTCGGGCATCGCGGCGGCGGAGAAACTGCACGGCCTCGTCCCCGACCAGGCCGCGCTCACCATCCCTGGCGCGCAGCCGGTGAAGGCGGCGCCGTATTTCGCCCATGCCCTGTTCAGCCCGCCGGCCACGATCCTCGCGCTGCCGGACCCCGGCGACGCCATCCCCTATGTGAAGGCGATGTGGCACTACGCGCGCGGCGTCGCTTCCGTCGCACTGCGCGATTTCGCCGCCGGGGCGGTGGAGGCGAACGCCATCGAGGCGATCGAGCGTACGGCGGATTTCTCGGCGTTGAAGACGGCGGGCATTCCGGCGCCCGAAGTACTCGAGCTCGCGCGAAACGTGCTGGCGGGCCGCCTCGCCCAGGCGCAGGGCGACGCCCAAACCGCCATCGAGCGCTTCGAACGGGCGGCAGCGCTGCAGGACGAGTTGCCCTATACGGAGCCGCCGTACTGGTACTACCCGGTGCGGCAATCGCTCGCGGTGGCGTTGATGCAGGCCGGACGGCTCGACGCGGCGGAGGATGCGTTCCGGCGGGCCCTTGCTCGCGCACCCAATAACGGCTGGTCGTATCACGGACTCTCCCAGCTCTACAAGGCACGCGGCGACAGCGACGCCATGCGCCGCGCCGAGGCGGAGCTCGCCAAGACCTGGGTCGGCGATCGTGCGCTGCTCGAACTGTCCAAGCTGTGACGCCGGAGCGAAAACCGCCAATCGCGATTTCACTCCATCGTCTGCGCGGTCGCATGATCTCGTCCGAAAAGTCTGCAGCTTTTCGGGATGCATGATCCCGAAAAGTGTGCAGCGGTTTTCGGAAAAGATCATGCTCAGCCAAGAAGCTAGATCGGGATGACGATTCGAAGAACAGTCATCCCGCTCTAGCGGTAATGGATCGTGATGGTCGCTACCTGATCGCCGGAATGGCGATCGACGAATCCGAGAAAGGACGACAAGAGCTTGCGCTCGTCCTCCGGACTCGCGGCGCGCACTTGGGCGGTGACGACCTCCGCCGCGCCGCGCTTGAGCTCGACCGAGCCTCGGTAGTTCTTGTGCTTCCAGCGCGCCGCGTCACGCCGCTTGCGGCCCACGCGGACGTAGGTTCCGCGCCCGCCCTTGCGAATGGCCGCCTCTTTCGCCACCAGCATCCCGTAGAGGCGCGTGCGTTCGCGTGGAATGATCTCGACGACTTTCATTAAGAGGCCCCGTGCCTCGCGCGGCGGCTAAGCATACAGCGGGCGGGCGGCCGCGACCAGACGGCAAGAGCGCACGACGCGCTGCGCTCAGCAAACCGCCGGATCGCCGGCGCGCGGTTCCCCCAAGCGCCTCTGGGCAGGGCTCATCCTCCGCGTCATTGCGCGAGGAACGCTCCGTCGAACTTATACGCAAAACCGAGCAACACCGTGTGCGTTCGCAGCGTCGCCTCGGCGGCGACGGTGTCGCATCCCTGGCCACAGGTGCCCGCTCCCGGGAACAGCGTGAAGCCGAACGTACCGTAATTGGCGTAGCGATACTCGACCCGCATCAGCCAATTCGACCACAGCATCGCCTCGGCCCCTGCTCCCGCGGTCCAGCCGACCCTGGTGGTCGAGGTCGTGCTCTCCGTGCCGAGATTCGATCCCGGCCCGGCCGGCCCGGCACACCAGCCGAGCGGACGGGCGCTGCCGCAGTAGGCGCTGGTCTCCATGCGGATCCAGGACGCCCCTCCGGTCCCGTAGAGAAGGACGTTGCCGAAGACCAGAAAGCCGGCGCGCGCTCGCGCGCCGGCGTCCCAGGTGTTGCGCACCGTCGCGGTATCGAGACCGGGGCTTCCCGACACCAGAGTCTCGGCGCCGGGGATGCCCTTGATCTCGTTATGCGCGTTGCCCCAGGCGACATCACCCTCCGCGCCCACGACCCAACTCCCGATCTGCCAGTTGTAGCCGAGATAAACGCTCGGCCGCAGCGTAGCCGAGCTGAACCCGGATGGATTGCTCAACGGGAAGCGGGACGAATTCTGGCCGATCACGTTGAGCGGACAGCCGACGCCGCCGGGCGCGCCCACACTCAGACAAGTAGTCGTCCAGTCCGAGTCGGTGAAGCGCCCACCGATCGAAGCGCCGAGATAGAATCCGGTCCAGCTGTCCACCACGACAGGCGCGTTCACCGGCATGTCCGCCGCCGTCGCGGGCGTCGCCATCAACACCGCGATCGTAACGCTACTGGCAATCAACTTGTTCATGTTCGCCCCCGAAACGAAAGACATCCTTGTGGCGAGATCATAACTGCCGCGTTCGTCGTTTGCTGTCGCCGCACAGCCACACTGTGGATTGTAGTTCGGCGAACGGTCTCGAATTGGAATAATTAGAAACTAGCGACGTACACAGCAGGACGCGCACGGCGACAGTCGAACAGCGATGAATGGACTGCGTGATCGACGCGCCAATAGCGAAGA
>JBAUOM010000176.1:0-11977 GCA_049579765.1 Xanthobacteraceae bacterium | reverse complement strand
CGCGGCCGCGGCCCAAGCACGCTTCGACCGATCAGCCTGCGGCCAATCCCGCGGGCACCGCTCGAGCGCCGGCAGCGCAAAGCGAGGCGAAGGGCAAAGCGGCCGAGACGACGGGCACCGCCACACGGCCGGTCGGTCCCGCGCCGGCACCCGTTGAAATGCCAGAGTGAGACGCGGCGCGCGGCGAACGTCGCGGCCGCATGGGCGCAAAATGAAAGCGCCCCGGAAACCGGGGCGCTCCCTCCGACCGAGCTGACGACTTACGCAGCTTTGGCTTCGACCACCCGGGTCTGACCATTGCCGATCGGGATCTGGCGCGGCTTCTTCGCCTCGGGAAGCTCGCGCACGAGATCGACGTGCAGGAGCCCGTTCTCGAGGGCCGCACCCCTGACCTGGACGAAATCGGCAAGCTGGAAGACGCGCTCGAACGCGCGGGCGGCGATGCCCTGATAGAGCACCTCACCGCGGTTCTTCTCGTCGGTGGCCTGCTTTTCGCCCTTGATCGTCAGCGTGTTTTCCTTCGCTTCGATCGACAGCTCGTTCTCGCCGAAGCCGGCGACGGCCACCGAGATGCGATAGGCGTTTTCGCCGGTGCGCTCGATATTGTAGGGCGGATAGCCCGGAGCGGCCTCGAAGCCGTCGAGCATGGAGAACAGCCGGTCGAAGCCGACGGTGGAGCGATAGAGGGGAGCAAGATCGAAAGTTCGCATGGCATAACCTCGTTGTTGAGCGAAATGCTTGTGGTCCGCCCACGGGCCGGACCGGGTTGCTTGCGCAGCCCCGCAAGGCCTACGCAAACCAGATGTGGGGATCGGCCCGGCCGCCTGCAAGGGAATTGGCAGCCTGCATCGGGCGGGCTGTGGCATGCGGGGAGGGGCCGCGGCTGGTCGTCGCTGCGCCCGCGGCGCGGGGCCGATTGAGCGCGGGAGGCGCCCTGCTATAAGGCGTCGCTCGAACAGCCCCGCAGGATATGACCCTCGTTTCCATCCCCGCCAACCCGGTGCCCGACGATGTCGTCACCGGTACCTTGAAGACCCCGGACGGGGTTTCGCTGCGCTTTGCGCGCTGGGCGCCGCCGCCGGGCCGCAAGGGCACGGTCTGCCTGTTCCAGGGTCGTTCCGACTTCATCGAGAAGTATTTCGAGACGGTGCGCGACCTGCGTGCCCGCGGCTTTGCCGTCGCCACCTTCGATTGGCGCGGCCAGGGCCTCTCCGACCGGGCGCTGCGCAGCCGGCGCAAAGGCTATGTCCGGAGCTTCTCGCAATACCAGATCGATCTCGAAACCTTCGTCAACGAGGTCGTGCTTCCGGACTGCCCGCCGCCGATTTTCGCGCTCGGCCAGTCGATGGGTGGGACCATCCTGCTGCGCGCCGCGCATGCGGGATGCCGTTGGTTCGATCGCATGGTCCTGCTGTCGCCGATGATCGCGCTGCCGGGGATGCGCCGCTTGACCGCCACCCGCATGCTGGTCAGGAGCATGCGCCTCATGGGACTCGGCGCGACCTACGTTCCGGGCGGAGACGCGACCGTGATGATGCAGCGCCCCTTCGTCGGCAACCTCCTCACCTCCGATCCCGTGCGCTATGCGCGCAACATTGCCGTGCTCGAGGAGGAGCCGGCGCTGGCGATCGGCTGGCCGACGGTGGCGTGGACGGACTCCGCCTTCCGGGTGATGGGCGAGATGTCTGAGTCCGGCTATGCCGCCAAGATCCGTCAGCCGATCCTGATCATCGCCGCCGGCTACGATGGGGTCGTATCGACGCCCGCGATCGACGAGTTCGCGGTGCGGCTGCGTGCCGGCTCGCACCTTATCGTGCCGGGCGCGCGCCACGAGCTCCTGATGGAGCAGGACCGCTTCCGTCTCCAGGCGCTGGCGGCGTTCGACGCCTTCGTGCCGGGCTCGCCGCTGTTCAAGTGACCGGCAGCGGTCATCGCAGAATCTGCTCTGAATTCCCGATCACTGATGATTGAGCAGCGCGAGCGCGGCGGCGTGGACGCGCTTGTCGCCGGCGGCGACGATGCGCCCGCCGGCATTGGGAGCCCCGCCCTCCCAGCTGGTGATGATGCCGCCGGCGCCGACGATGATCGGCATCAGCGGCAGCACGTCATAGGGCTTGAGCTCGGTTTCGATGACGAGATCGACGTGGCCGGCCGCCAGCATGCAATAGGCATAGCAGTCCCCGCCGTAGCGCGAGAGCCGCACGGCCTGTTCGACCCGGCCGAAGGTGGCGCGGTCGCTCGCGTTCATCAGCAGCGGGCTGGTCGTGAACAGCACCGCCTTGGCGAGGTCGGAGCATCCGCGCACCCGCAGCTCGCGCTCGCCGGCCGGGCCGCGGTAGGACGCCCACCGCCCGTCGCCGCTGAAGCGCTCGCGGATGAAGGGCTGGTTCATCATGCCGAAGACCGGCTCGCCCGCGCGCAGCAGGGCGATCAGCGTGCCCCAGGCCGGCATGCCGGAGATGAAGGACTTCGTGCCGTCGATGGGATCGAGCACCCAGACATATTCCGCGTCCTGGCGCTCGCCGCCGTATTCCTCGCCGATGATGCCGTGGTCGGGAAAGGTGCGGCGGATGAGCGTGCGCATCGCCGTTTCCGCGGCGTGATCGGCGGCGGTCACGGGGTCGAAGCTGCCGGCGCGGCCCTTGTCCTCGACGCTGAGCGCGGTGCGGAAGAACGGCAGGATGGTCTCGCCGGATACCGTCGCCAGCTCGTTCACGAAAGCCGCGAAGTCGATCGCCGTCATGGCGCGCCGCCCCTCACCCAGTGCCGCTCTCCGACCTATCGGAGACCGGCATTCCCGGCAACCGCGGCCCCGGCTTGTCGGCGCGCCGGGGCCGTGTCACCTAGCAGCGCCGGCCAGTGCTCGGCCGGCGAAAAGGCCGGGTTCATGAGCATCCCTAGCGCTTCGCGAGCGGCGGTCTCGGGCGCCGCCGTCACGCTCGTCGCCACGCTGGTCTCGATCTACATCGTCAGCCAGTTCCTGCGCAATTCGATCGGCGTCATCGCGCCCAACTTGGCGGCGGAGCTTTCGCTCTCGCCGGCCGAGATCGGGCTCTTGTCGAGCGTCTTCTTTTTCGTGTTCGCCGCCGTCCAAATTCCCGTAGGCGTTGCGCTCGACCGCTTCGGGCCGCGGCTCTGCCTGATCGTGGGGGCGGCGATTACCGCGATCGGGACGGTGGTGTTCGCGGCGGCGGCGAGCCCTGCCGCCCTGATCTCGGGCCGCGCCCTGCTCGGGCTCGGAACGGCAGGCTCGCTGGTGGCCTCGCTCGCGGTCTACGCCCAGCGTTTCCCGCCCGCCCGCTTTGCCACTTTGACCGGGCTGCAGGTCGGCATCGGCACGGTGGGCACGCTCTTGGCGACCGCCCCGCTCGCGGTGTCCACCGCCGTGATCGGCTGGCGCGCGAGCTTTCTCGCCGTCGGGGCCTGCACCTTGCTGGCGGGGCTGTTGATCGCGGTCGTGGTCCGCGACGATGGGCGCCCGCGGGGCCGGCACGAGACATTGCGCGAGAGCCTCGCGGGCATCCTGGCCGTCATGCGCACGCCTTCGGTCGGGCGGCTCTTCGTGATGAACCTCGTGGCCTATTCGACCTTCGGTCTCGTCGTGGGCCTGTGGGGCGGACCGTACCTCACGCACATTTACGGCTACGGCCTCGAACAGCGCGGCAGCTTTCTGCTCGTACCGGTGCTGACGCAGATCGCGGGATCGATGCTGTGGGGACCGCTCGACCGCGTGGTGGGGAGCCACAAGCTCCCGGTCCTGCTCGGTGCAGGCGCGACGGCTGCGGCGCTCGGCTATGTCGCGCTGGCCGGGACGCTCAGCCCGTTGATGCTGGTGTCGTGGTTCGCCGCCTTCGGGTTCTTGAGTGCCTTTGGCCCGCTGCTGATCGCGCACGGCAAGGCATTGTTTCCCCTCCACCAGGTCGGACGCGGTCTCACGGTGCTCAACATGGGCGCGATGGGCGGTACGTTCCTCGCGCAGGCCATCAGCGGGTTCGTGATCGGGCTGTTTCCCACAGGTCCGGGCGGGGCTTACGAGCTTGCCGCCTACCAGCTCGTCTTCGCCCTGCAGGCTGCATTTATCTTATTGGCTTGTCTCGTCTATTTCGGGTCGAGCGATCCATTGCAAGATGGCTGGGCGGGGCGGAAATCCGGCATTTCTGCATAGGGGGAAACCCCTCCTGCATGGAAAAAGGGTCAATGATCCTGACTTTTCCACTTGCTATTTGTGCGCTGCGGTGTATGTTGTTGCGGTGCGGTAGCGCCTCGCGTTACCGCCGCCCTCCTTGGGCGTTTCCTCCCTAGACTTGGGCCGCTTGCATTCGCAAGCGGCCCTTTTTTCTGCATGCGACGGTGCTCGCTGAGCGCTAGCTCATGCTTGGCACTCAGCGACGTTTGTATCGACTGTGCGGAACGCGGATCGAAACATTGCCGGGCCGCGTCTGCGAGCGTGTTCCTGCGCGTGGCTTGCGTGAAGCCGGTTCGCGCGTCACGGCAGGCGGATCGCCGCCAGCGGTCGTCGAGTTATTCCGCCGCCGCCCGGTAAGGCCGCAGCTCCTGGATCGGGATCGCGGCAAGGCGTTCGGCCAGCGTTTCGAGGTCGGCGGCCACGCGGGCAAACGACGGTGCGCGCTCGAAACGCCGCTCGTCCATGTAAAGGGCGCGGTTGAGCTCGAGTTGCATGGCATGCAGCCCGGCGGCCGGATTGCCGTAGTGCTCGGTGATGAAGCCGCCGGCGTAGGGCTTGTTGCGGCTCACCGAGTAACCCTGGGCGCGCAACGTCGACTCGATCGTCTCCGCCACCGCCGCCACGCAGCTCGTGCCGTAGCGGTCTCCCAGCACGATATCGGCGCGCGGACGTTCGTCCTTGGCGCCCGCGGCCGAAGGCATGGAGTGGCAGTCGATCAGCACCGCGGCCCCGAAATCCCGATGGATGCGCGTGAACAGGCGACGCAGCGCCCGGTGATAAGGCTTGTACAACCCCTCGATACGCCGGATCGCCTCGTCGACCGGCAGGCGCTGGCCGTAGATTTCCTGGGCATCGCCGACGACGCGCGCGACCGTGCCCAGACCGCCGGCGACCCGCATCGAACGGGTATTGGCGAAGGACGGCAGGCGGCCCTCGAACATGCGCGGGTCGAGCTCGTAGGGCTCGCGGTTGACGTCGACGAAGCAGCGCGGGAAGTGTGCCCGCATCAACGGGTAGCCGCGCCGCACCACCCCGAGGCTAAGCTCGTCGACAAAGCAGTCCTCGGAGCGGCGCAGTGTCACGATCTCGAGGCGCGACGCCGTCAGGAACGCGCGCGGATACACGCTCCCGCTGTGCGGGGAATTGAATACGATCGGTCCGCGCCATTCGGCGGGTTCGAGGATTTCGAACGGAGGGTCGAGTTCGTCTTTCAGTTCTGGCATGACAAATTGGTCGGCTGTGGCGTGGAAGCAACGGGGACCCCCCGGGTGCTTTTGACCACCAATATCGCCGGAAACTCGCTATTGTCCATGGGGCCGGCGCCGACGCCGTGGTCGCACGGACCTTCCGGATCAGTCGCGGCCGTTTGGGAGGCTGCGGGGTTCACCCGTTATTTACCGGGCATCCGGCTTATGAAGGCAGGGCGAAACAGGGGGGCGGAGCCCGGTGCACCACCCCAGCGGGCTGGAAGATGGCGAAGATCATTCTTGCCGAAGACGACAACGACATGCGGCGCTTCCTGGTGAAGGCGCTGCAGAATGCCGGCTTCGACGTGATCTCCTTCGACAATGGGCTGTCCGCCTATCAGCGCCTGCGCGAGGAGCCGTTCGAGCTTCTGCTGACCGATATCGTGATGCCGGAGATGGACGGGATCGAATTGGCGCGGCGCGCCTCCGAGCTCGATCCCGACATCAAGATCATGTTCATCACCGGCTTTGCCGCGGTGGCGCTCAATTCCGATTCGGCCGCGCCGAAAAACGCCAAGGTCCTCTCCAAGCCCGTGCACCTGCGCGAGCTGGTCAGCGAGGTGCAGAAGATGCTCGCCGCCTGACGGCGGGGGAGAGCGGCCGTCCTTGCCTTCCCTGCGGTCCTTGCCTCGCCGCGAGGGAGCCGATATGACGAAGGCCTCCCGCCACCGGCGGCTTGCGGGCGCGTAGCTCAGCGGAAGAGCACTACCTTGACATGGTAGGGGTCACAGGTTCGATCCCTGTCGCGCCCACCATAGATTGCTCCAGCGGGCTGCTGTTTCGGATGCGTTGCTGGCATCCAGTTGAACTTCAGCTCGCCAGTAACCCCGGGAAGCTCGGCAAGCATCAGCGCATCGCCCGTGTCGTACGCCAGCGCGCCGACTTGGCCCCGTGATCACGAGCCCAGAGCCGGGTTTACCCCGACACTTCATCAATCCGGCGTCTCCTCCGTCGTGCTCTCACCGTAAATCGTCTTCAATGTCACCTTGACGGCAAGGACGACGGGCACGGCCATGATCACTCCTGCGACGCCGAACAGGAGCCCGCCGGACAGAAAGCAAAAGATGGTCACGACCGGATTGAGCCGCGCCGCTTGTCCCAACAGCAAGGGACCGAGGAGCTGGTCGATCGACAGGCGCAAGACCGTCGCGTAGATCGCGTAGCCGAGGATGGCCCAGGGTCCGGTTGCCTGCTGCACGGCGACGAGACCTGCGATGGCGATCGCGGTGGCGGGACCGATCACCGGAATCATTTCGAGAAGGCCGGTCAGCAGGGCCAGGACGACGGCATGCCTGATCCCCAACACGAGTCCAAGGCCGACATAAGCCGCCAGCACGGCGTAGGTCATGACCGCCGCCACGCCTACGAAGTAGCGCTTGAGCAGAGGGTCCAAGCGCGACCAGATTTGTCGAACCCGCGGGCGTTGATCAGGCGGCAGGAGGGAAACAACTCCGCGCGCCAGGGTGGGGCCGCTGACCAGGAAGTAAAACAAGAGAACGGGCGCCAGAAGCAGCACGAACAACTCGGCGAAACTCGCGGCCGTCAGCGTAATGAGACTGCCGGTATCGCCGATCGAATCGCTCAAGCTGGCCGTCAGCGCCTGAGCGATCGCGGCGGCATTCATCGATCGACCGGAGAGCGTCACCGATCCGTCGCCGATAACGGCACGCACGAGCTCCTCGATCGTGCCGCGGAAATCGGAAACCACGACCGACAGCCTGCGAATGAGCGGCGGGAGAGCGAGCACCGCGATCACTGCCGCGATCGCCAAGACGATCGAGAACACGGCGGCCGCGATCAGCGAGCGGGGCAGGCGCGACTTCCGCGTGAGCCATTCCACCGGCAACGTACAGACGTAAGCAACCACACCGGCCAGAACGAAAGGCAGCAAGATCTTCTGGATCGCATACAAAAACGCCACCGCGGCGATCAGCCCGATAGCAACTGCCGTGTTGAGGGTCGGCGGGGCCGGTGGGCCGGCGGAGGCGCGTGCTGTGCGCGAGCTCGACGTCATGGATATGTGCGGCCTTTCCAGGTCACGCGGCCTTTCATTCGTCGGCGCACGCTGTCCACCGCCATGACCGCACCGATGGTGTAGCCCAATGGGAAAAGAAACCCGTACCAGAACGGGATTCGAAAATGCGCGGTCCCGGCGACGTAAAGCGCAAACGCCGCGACCGAGCCGACCGACGCGATAGCCAAGGCCGCGCACGAGCCGCGCGCCGCACAGCTTACGGCATCGAGCGCCGGAATTGCTATTGCCGCCCACGCGAGCAGGACCGCGGCAAATGCGATCGCCAAGGTGCGGGCGGGACCTTCGAGCATGTCGACCAGATTCTTGGCAAGGCCCGGCCACAGCGTCTGCCAACCCGTGTACATGCGGGTCGAAAGCAGTTCATCGCCGGAGCGGAGCGCGACACTGTAGCCCGATTGCTTGACCAGACGCGCGAGCGCGACGTCCTCGGATATCTCGGCATGAACGGCGGCGTGACCGCCGACGGCTTCGTATGCCTCGCGCCGTATCAAGATGAATTGGCCCGTCACGGTCGCGTCCGCGCCGTCACGCGCCTGGCGCTTCCGCAGGTCCTGGCAGAACGCCAGCAGATAGAGTCCGCAGGGAAGCATCAGCCGCTCGGCAAAGCCAACGAGCTCGTGGCGCGGCGCCAGCGAAAGCAGGTCGATGCGCCCGCGGGTCGCGGCGTCGACGGCGTTCGCCACCAGCATGGGCTCGCATCTGACATCCGCATCGATGAAGCACAGCCAGTCTGCATTTTCCGAAGCCGCCCGGACGCCGATCCAACAGGCGTGGGACTTGCCGATCCACCGGGGCGGCAGGGGTGGACTTTGCAGCAGACGGACGCGGCGGCATCGCTCGGCCATGCGCGCGACGACGGTTGCGGTATCGTCGCTGGATTGATCGTCCACAACAACGATCTCCAGGAGGCCCGGCGCATAGATTTGTGCGGTCAGGTGCGCGAGGCATGGCCCGGCGTTGTGGCTCTCGTCTCGCATCGGGACCACGACCGCAACTCGAGCCGTCGGCCGGGCCGGCGTTCGCACGCCCGAGGGCAAACCGCGGAACAGCCGGCTCTGGTTGACGGCGCGCGAAATCAGCCAGCAGACCACGGCCAACCATGCGATCGAGATCACGAGCTCCATCGGTCGTTCTCCGATGGTGAAGGTCCGCAAAGATCGCCGTGCAAGCCTAATCCAGCTGCACGACTTCCGGCTTGAGAAGGCGACATGCACGCACGATCTGGCGTCGCGCCGCCGGCAAGTCGGTCGCAAGGCGCATCAGCGCCGGCGTTCGCGACGGCCTGATCATCAATTCCGCTATGCCATCGCGACGGACGGTCCGCGGGCTTTGGAACGCCGGCGGCGCAGGCATATCACAAGCAGGTTCAAGGCCGGCCGTGACTCGCGGCCGCCGCGTCGGCGGCACTCCGGCCTCCGGCGCCGGGCGCGCGTCCGAGCGACTCGCGATCGAACGCCACGCTTTTTATCACGGCGTAGACCTTACGTCCGGGCTCGAGCCGAAGCGTGTCGGCGGACTTCCGCGTGAGGCGCGCCGTCAGACGAACACCGCCGCAGTCGAGGTCGACATCGACCGAGCCCTCGCCGGCCGCATCGAGCGCGGTCACGTCGCCGGGGAGCACGTTCAACGCGCTCAGGCCGTCGGGCCGCGTCGTCGCGATCATGACGTCGCGGGCACGGATGCGCACCCGGACCGGCGTTCCGATCGGAAGATCGATATGCGGCGCCTGCAACAGGCCGGCCCCTGATCGAAGCTTCGTCAGGCCGAACGCCGAATCGTGCTCGCAGATGACGGCCTCGATCAATGCGCCGGTCTCGCTCGTGTCCTGGCGGGCCATCAGGTCCGTCCGACCGAGGATGTCGGTGGGAGGCCCGACGGCGACGATGCGCCCGTCCAGGATCATCACCACGGTCGTCGCCAGCCGCATGACCTCGGACATCGCGTGCGACACGTAGACGATCGGCACCTCCGCCTCGTCTCTCAGGCGTTCGATGAAGGGCAGAATTTCTTCCTTGCGCGTGTCGTCGAGCGATGCGAGCGGCTCGTCCAACAACAGGAGCCGTGGCGAGGTGAGCAGAGCCCGGCCGATCGCCACGCGCTGCTTCTCGCCCCCGGACAAGGCGCCCGGGCGGCGATCCATCAGTTGGGCGAGGCCCAGAAGATCGAGCACCTGGTCGAGGCCGATGCTGCGCTCATGCTTGGCGGTGAACCATCGGCCGAACAGGAGATTCTGCCGCACCGTGAGGTGGGGAAGAAGACGCCCTTCCTGGAATACGTAACCGACGCGCCGGCGGTGCTTGGGAACGAAGATGCGCCGTTCGGTATCGACCAGCACGGTGTCGTCCAGCACGATTCGACCACGGTCGGGGCGCACGACGCCGGCAATGATGTTGACCAGCGACGTCTTGCCCGAGCCGGAGCGGCCGAAGAACGCCGTGAGCCGCCCTTCGGAAACGAAGCGCGCCTCGAGCAGAAAGGATCCAAACCGGTGCGTGACGTCGACCGAGAGACTCATTCGGTCAACATTCTCCGCCCGACGCGCCGCGCGATCAATTCCGACACGACGACCGCCGACATCGAAATCGCGATCGATACCAGCGTGAGGCGGATCGCGCCCGTTTCTCCGCCGGGAATCTGGGTGAAGGTGTAGATCGCCGACGGCAGGGTCTGGGTCTCGCCCGGGATGTTGGAGACGAAGGTGATGGTGGCGCCGAACTCGCCCATGGCCTTGGCAAAGCACAGGATCATGCCGGCGATGATCCCGGGCAGGGTCAGCGGCAGCGTGACCAGCAAGAACACCCAGAACGGATTGGCGCCGAGCGTGCCCGCCGCCTCCTCCAGGCGGCGGTCGACCGCTTCGATCGACAGCCGGATCGATCTGACCAGGAGGGGGAAACCCATCACCGCGCAGGCCAGTGCCGCCCCGGTCCAGCGAAACGAGAACACGATCCCGAAATGCTCCTCCAGGAAGGCCCCGATCGGGCCGCGCCGGCCGAAGCTGAGCAGCAGCAGATAGCCGGTGACCACGGGCGGCAGGATGAGCGGCAGGAACACGATGCCGTCGAGGATCGACTTGCCGGGGAAGCGGCCGCGCGCCAGCAGGTAGGCCACGGCGATCCCGACCGGCAGGCTCGCCAGCATCGCCACGGTTGCGACCCGCAGGCTGAGCCGAACGGCGGTCCATTCTTCCGGTGAGAGATGGAGCAGATCGTTCATGCAGTCTGCTCACGCCTGGTGGTCGCCGATGACCAGCCGTTCTCCCAGATCGGGATGACTTTTCTTCGAATCGTCATCCCGATCTAGCTTCTTGTCTGAGCATGATCTTTTCCGAAAACCGCTGCGCACTTTTCGGGATCATGCTTTAGGAGCGCTGGCCGCCCGGCGCCAGAACGGTAAAGCCTTGGCGCTCGAACGCCGGGCGCGCCGCCGGCGAGCGCAGGTAGTTCAGCAAAGCCGGCGCCTCGGGATTGACCGATTCCTTCGTCAGGGCGATCGGATAGATGATCGGGGGATGGCTGTTCTCGGGAAACGTGCCCACGATCTTCACGGTCGGGTCGGAGGCTGCATCGGTCTGGTAGACGATGCCGAGCGGAGCCTCGCCGCGCGCCACGAGGACGAGCGCGGCGCGGACGTTTTCCGCCTGCGCGAGCTTGTCCTTCACGGCGTTCCAGGCGCCGAGCTTCTCGAGCGCGGCCTTGCCGTATTTGCCCGCCGGCACCGCATCGACGTTGGCCATCGCAAGCCGGCCGCCCTTGAGCAGGGCCGCGAGATCGAAGCCGGGCCGGATATCGGCGCTGACGTTCGAATCCTTCGGCGCGATCAGCACCAGCCGGTTTGCGAGCAGGTTGAAGCGGCTGCCCGGCTTGATCAGGCCCTTCTGCTGCCCATAGTCCATCCAGGCGAGATCCGCGGACACGAAGATGTCCGCTGGCGCGCCCTGCTCGATCTGCTTGATGAGCGTATTGCTGCCGGCGTAGGAAATGACCGCCTTCTTTCCGGTCGCGCGCTGCCATTGCCCGACGGCGTCGTCGAGTGCGTTCTTCAAGCTCGCCGCGGCGAACACCACCACGTCTCGGCCTTGCGCGGCCGCCGGGGCGGCAATTGCGCCCAGCGTCACGGCGGTTGCGGCGAAGAGAGCGAGCCATGCACGCCTCGTAGTGCTCATTGCGGCCTCCGGTTGCGCTATATCTGTACAAATATATCGAGAGGCAACCATACCGGAATTTTCGGCCGGTTCAATCGTTTCCGGGTGCGACACGAACCGGACGAGCCGCAATTCCCGCCGGAATGCGGGGCCGAGGCGACGCCGAGTGCACCATGCCTTCCTTATATTCTACCAGATATAGCGGCCGCCACCGAGGCCAACCGGGACGAACAGGTGCGGAACGCCCGCCCGGGGGACCAGCCATTGGCGCCGCAAATCGGCAGTCTCCGCCGCCGATTGCACCCGGTCGTGTGCGGTCAATCGGTCGCGATCATCACGTTGGAGGCCTTGATGATCGCATAGGC
>JBAUOM010000175.1:0-8518 GCA_049579765.1 Xanthobacteraceae bacterium | reverse complement strand
CCCGTGGCCTCGGCCGCGCCGGCGCCTGCTCCTGCGCCCGTGCTCGCGCCCGAGCCGCCCGCGGAAGCGGCCGCATCCGCGACCAACTATCCCTGGCCGTCGCGCTAGACCTGCGGATTGCCGACCGTCGCCCGGACCATCCGCGGCCGCGGCGCTGGACGCTCTGGTCCATATTCGTCAGAATGCCCATATAGGCTCCGAGCCCGGGTTCTCTGGCCCGGATGGAGCGAAGCGAAATCCTGGGCTGACCGCGTTGAGCCCGCGTTTGCGCTCCGCTCCATGCGGGCTGCGAAGTCGGGCAGCGTCCCCTCGATGGCGATCGCAATGTAATGGCCCACGACGCACAAGACGACGCACAAGATCTCGCATTCGACCGCCGCGCCCGCCACCCCGCGCCGGCGCTGGTCGATCCGTTCGGGCGGGCGATCACCTATCTGCGCGTCTCGGTGACCGACCGTTGCGATTTCCGCTGCGTCTACTGCATGTCCGAGAACATGGCGTTCCTGCCCAAGGTCGATCTGCTCTCGCTCGAAGAGCTGGACCGGCTGTGCAGCGCCTTCGTTGCGCGCGGGGTGCGGAAGTTGCGCCTCACCGGCGGGGAGCCGTTGGTGCGGCGCGGGATCATGACGCTGTTCGCCTCGCTTTCGCGCCACCTCGCCGCCGGCATGCTCGACGAGCTCACATTGACCACCAACGGCTCGCAGCTGCCGAAATACGCCCGCGAGCTCGCCGACCACGGCGTGCGGCGCGTCAACGTGTCGCTCGATACGCTCGACCCCGACAAGTTCCGCGCCATCACCCGCTGGGGGGAGCTCGACAAGGTGCTGGCCGGCATCGACGCCGCGCAGGCCGCCGGGCTCAAGGTCAAGATCAACGCCGTCGCGCTCAAAGGCGTGAACGAGGACGAGTTCCCCGCGCTCATCGCGTGGGCGCACGGCCGCGGCATGGATCTGACCCTCATCGAGGTGATGCCGCTGGGCGACGTCGGCGAAGGGCGCCTCGACCAGTACCTGCCGCTGTCGATGGTGCGGGCGCGCCTCGCCGAGCGGTTTACGCTGGAAGACCTCGACTACCGCACCGGCGGCCCGGCACGTTATGTCGACGTCGCCGAGACCGGCGGCCGGCTCGGCTTCATCACGCCGCTGACCCACAACTTCTGTGAGTCCTGCAACCGGGTGCGGGTGACCTGCACGGGCACGCTCTACATGTGCCTCGGGCAAGAGGACGCGGCCGATCTGCGCAGCCCGCTGCGCGCGTCCGAGGCCAACGACCTGCTCGACACGGCGATCGAGGAAGCGATCTCGCGCAAGCCCAAAGGGCACGATTTCATCATCGACCGGCGCCATCAGCGCCCGGCCCTGTCCCGCCACATGAGCGTGACCGGCGGATAATCCGACATCGGCGCGTGGCCGTGAGGCAGCGAACGGGCGTGCTGTCGTCGCACGCGCGCCGGCCGTCGTCCGTTTTGCCAATTGACGTCCGCGCGGGCGTCGGGGAAGGTTGCCGAGCCCGGCGGCGGCCAGTGTGACGGATTTGACCTTCCTGCCAGGATCGCAGCGAGCCCTTCGTAGGTACGCCAAATCCAAAGCCACACTGGGATCATACAGTTGCTGGTGCCCCTTTGGTTTCGACGCTCGTATGGGCGCGTGCTGCAAAGGGATACGAACGTCGGAACCGGCACACTAGCGCCAAGCTCCAGGGGACAACTGGGCGGCGTCTCGGGACCACTGCGCAGGGAACGGTCGTGGAGGGTTTGCTCAAGCTGAGCCGCGGCATCGATGCGGTCAATTTTCGGATCGGCAAGGTGCTGTCCTGGCTGATCCTGATCGTGGTGCTCATCTCGGCGGCCAACGCCACGGTGCGCAAGGTCTTCGACACCTCGTCGAATGCCTGGCTCGAGCTGCAATGGATTCTGTTCGGGGCGATCTTCCTGCTGTGCTCGCCGTGGACGCTTCTTTCCAACGAGCACATCCGCATCGACATCGTCAACAGCATGCTGCCGAAGCGGTGGCGCGACGGCATCGACGTCTTCGGCCACGCGCTCTTCCTGCTGCCGCTGACGATCGTCATGATCGTCACCTCGGTTCCGTTCTTCCTCCGATCGTTTCTCATCAACGAGCAGTCGGTGAACGCCGGGGGACTGCCGCAATGGCCGGCGAAGGCCCTGATCCTCATCGGATTCGTGCTGCTGTTCTGGCAGGGCATTTCCGAGCTGATCAAGCGCATCGCGGTGATGCGCGGCCTCATTCCCGATCCCTATGGCGGCGCCGGCGCGCACTCGGCGGCGGAAGCGGAAGCCGACCGCATCCTGGCCGTGGCCAAGTCCGATGGCCCATAGGGGTCGCGACCAGTGCCCCGAACCCGAAGTTCACGCACACCGTGCGGCAGATTCCGAAGTTCGTATCTGAGCGTGCCGCGAGTGCCGACGAACTTCGGAATCGGACCACCAGCCCCCCCGGAGCGACAACCATGACGGCGATCCTGATCCATTACATGGCGCCGATCATGTTCGCATCACTCGTGATCTTTCTCCTGCTCGGCTACCCGGTCGCATTCTCGCTTGCCGCCAATGGCCTCATCTTCGGCCTGGTCGGCATCGAGCTCGGCCTGTTCCACCCCGATTTCCTGCAGGCGCTGCCAGAGCGCATCTACGGCATCATGAACAACGACGTGTTGCTCGCGATTCCGTTCTTCACGTTCATGGGGCTCGTTCTCGAACGGTCCGGCATGGCGGAGGACCTGCTCGATACCATCGGGCAGCTGTTCGGAACGATTCGGGGCGGGCTCGCCTACGCCGTGATCTTCGTGGGCGCGCTGCTGGCGGCGACCACCGGCGTGGTCGCCGCCTCGGTGATCTCGATGGGACTGATCTCGCTGCCGATCATGCTGCGCTACGGCTACGACCGGCGCCTGGCATCGGGCGTGATCGCCGCCTCCGGAACACTGGCGCAGATCATCCCGCCCTCGCTGGTGCTGATCGTGATGGCGGATCAGCTCGGCCGCTCGGTCGGCGACATGTACGAGGGCGCGTTCCTTCCCGGGCTGATGCTGGGCGGCCTTTACGCCAGCTACGTGCTGCTGGTGACGCTGCTCTATCCCAAATTCGCTCCCGGCCTGCCGGTGGAGGCGATCGGCTACCGCGAGGACGATGGCCGACGTGGCCTTCTTTCGCTGGCGGTACTGTTCGTGGCGAGCTGCGCCGTCGGGTTATTCGCGATGCGAAATTCGACCACGCACGGCGCCGACTACGTCGTGCTGACGATGTTCGTCGGCATCGTCTTCGCGTTCTGCGTCGCGGTGGTGAATTGGCTGTGCGACCGGACGTTGCGGATCCGGTTCCTGTCGCGCCTTGCGCAGCAAGTGACGTTCGTGATGGTGCCGCCGCTGTTCCTGATTTTCCTGGTGCTCGGCACCATCTTCATCGGGCTTGCGACCCCGACCGAGGGCGGCGCCATGGGCGCGACTGGCGCCTTGGCTCTCGCGCTGATCAAGCGGCGGCTGACCTGGGACCTGACGCGTCAGGCCGCGGAGGTCACCGCCAAGCTGTCCGCCTTCGTCGTGTTCATCCTGATCGGCGCACGGGTGTTCTCGCTGACCTTCTACGGCGTCGACGGGCACAAATGGGTCGAGGAGCTCTTGCTGTCGCTGCCCGGCGGCGTGGTGGGCTTTCTGGTTTTCGTCAATGTCTTCGTCTTCTTCCTCGCCTTCTTCCTCGATTTCTTCGAGATCGCCTTCATCGTGATTCCCCTGCTCGGCCCGGCGGCGGAGCGGCTCGGCATCGACCTCATCTGGTTCGGCATCGTGCTGGGCGTGAACATGCAGACCTCGTTCATGCACCCGCCGTTCGGATTTGCGCTGTTCTATCTGCGATCGGTCGCGCCGCGCGAGCCTTATGTCGACCGCGTATCAGGAACGCGCATGGCGGCGGTGACGACCGGGCAGATCTATTGGGGCGCTATTCCGTTCGTGCTGATTCAATGCATCGCGGTCGCGCTCGTCATCGCGTTTCCGGCCATGGTGATGCACTACAAGGGGACGGGACCGCTGATCGATCCATCGAAGATCCAGATCGACATTCCGCCGCCCGACTTGCCGCCGCCGCTCGACTTCGGCGAGCCGCCGAAGATCCGGTAGGGCGAGGCCCCGAAGCAGCGCTCCGGGGCCATTGCGAGCGGCCGTCCATCATGCTCGGCCGCGCATCCGAATCATGAAGCTGTCGAACGAAAGCTCGGCGACCTGGAACCACATCAGCGAATCGCCGCGAAATGCCACGAGACTGTCATACAGCTTCTTGAAGAGAGGGTTGGTCTTCGACAAGTCGGCGTAGATGTCGAGAGCGGCCTTGTAGCACGCCTCCATCACGTCCTGCGGAAACCCGCGCAGTTGCACGCCTTGCGCCAACAATCGCTTGAGCGCCGCCGGATTGGCGTAGTCGTACTTGCCGATGACCCATTCCCACGCATCACCGGACGCGGTCTGAACTGCCGCCTGGTAGCTTTTCGGCAGCTCGTTCCATTTCGCGAGATTGATGAGGTTGTGGGCCTGACCGCAACCCTCCCACCAGCCCGGATAGTAATAGTACCTTGCAACCTTGTAGAATCCGAGCTTCTCGTCGTCGTAGGGCCCGACCCACTCGCATGCATCGAGCGTACCTTTCTCCAGCGCCGGATAGATGTCGCCGGCGGCGAGCTGCTGGGGCACCGAGCCGATCTTGGCAAGAATGCTGCCGGCAAATCCGCCGATGCGCATCTTGAGGCCCTTCATATCGTCCACCGACTTGATTTCCTTGCGGAACCAGCCGCCCATCTGGGCGCCGGTATTCGCCGCCGCCATGCCGGTGCAGTTGAAATTCTTCAGCAGCTCGTTGAGAAGCTCGGACCCGCCGCCGAAGCGAAGCCACGAGTTCATCTGGCGAGCATTCAACCCGAATGGCAGCGCCGTGCCGAAGGTGAAGGCCGGGTCCTTGCCCCAATAGTAATAGAGCGCGGTGTTGCCCATCTCGACGGTACCGTTCTGCACGGCGTCCAACACCTGCAGCCCCGGGACGAGCTCGCCCGCCGCGAAGACTTGAATCTGGAATTTGCCGTCGGTGATCTCGGCGACACGTTTGGCAAAGTACTCGCATCCGCCGTAGAGCGTATCGAGCGACTTCGGCCAACTCGCCGCGAGCCGCCATTTCAGCTCGGGCGTCGACTGGGCGATAGCGGGTGCGGCAAGCGAAGACGTGGCCAGCCCGATGCCCGCTGCCTTGAGAAATTCTCGTCGTTTCATGTTGATCCTCCCGGTGTCGCCTGTTTTCGGCTTCTTGTGTGCTGTGGGATGTCGGCGCCGGTCATGCCGCGGCGCTCGGGCCTTCGCCAAAAGCGAGCAGCGCGAAGCGGTGCTCGGCGAACGAGTGCGCTGTTTATAGACCGAGACGCGGAAACCGTACACAGCGATCGGCGGCTCGCGGCCCACCGGGCACCGGATGGGTTGCCGAGACACTTGCCGGCAAACCACGC
Organism: Xanthobacteraceae bacterium; assembly: GCA_049579765.1. Taxonomy (GTDB): domain Bacteria; phylum Pseudomonadota; class Alphaproteobacteria; order Rhizobiales; family Xanthobacteraceae; genus VAZQ01. The sequence continues at coordinate 3,017 of JBAUOM010000175.1, read as the reverse complement.
GCGGACCGCGCCGGCAGCGGCGCGGCGGTCATTTGCGGCCGGCGCTCAATCAGGCGCGCGTGCGATGGCGAACGAGGTAGGTGTCGTAGGTCAGCTCGGCGACCTGCCACCACAGATATTCGTCGTTGCGGAAGGCGATCATCGCCTCGTAGACCTTCTTGAAATCGGCGTTGCTCTTGGAGACCTCGGCGTAGAGCTCGAGCGCAGCCTTCAAGGAAGCGTCCATCACCGCCGGCGAGAACGGCCGCAACAGCGCGCCGGCGGCGACCAGCCGTTTGAGCGCCGCCGGGTTGCCGGCGTCGTATTTCGCCTGCATCCACTCGTTCGCCATCGCCGAGGCGGTCCGCACCAGCGACTTGTAGGCCGGCGGCAGGGCGTTCCACTTATCGAGATTGACGAAATTGTGCAGCATCGGACCGCCTTCCCACCAGCCCGGGTAGTAATAGAACTGCGCCACCTTCTGGAATCCGAGCTTCTCGTCGTCGTAGGGCCCGACCCACTCGCAGGCATCGAGCGTGCCCTTCTCCAGCGCCGGATAGATGTCGCCGCCGGCGATCTGCTGCGGCACCACGCCGAGCTTGGCGACGACGCGGCCGGCAAACCCGCCGATGCGCATCTTGAGCCCGCTGAGGTCCGACACGTCCTTGATCTCCTTGCGGAACCAGCCGCCCATCTGGGCGCCGGTATTGCCCGCCGGAATCCCGTAGATATTGAATTTCCGGTAGAAGTCGTTCATCAACTCCATGCCGCCGCCGAAATACATCCACGCCGTCTGCATGCGGCTGTTGAGCCCGAACGGCACCGCGGTGCCGAACGCGAAAGTCGGATCCTTGCCGAAATAGTAATAGGAGGCGGTGTGGCACATCTCGACCGTGCCGTTCTGCACCGCGTCGGCTGCCTGCAGACCCGGCACGATCTCACCGCTCGCGAACACCTGGATCTGGAACTTGTTGTCGCTCGCCTCGGCCACCGCCTTGGCGAAGGCCTCGGCCGCGCCATAGATGGTGTCGAGCGATTTCGGATAGCTTGAGGTGAGCCGCCACTTGAGCTCGGGCATCGATTGCGCGATCGCGGGCTTGGCAAGCGCGCTCGCCGCCCCGGCGAGGCCTGCCGCCTGCAGGAATTGACGACGTTTCATGACGGTCCTCCCTCACCCTGTGAGCCGCCGGTGCCGCGCGGCACGGTCAACGCGGCGCAAGCCTTCTGCCGGAGATTTCGACAGCGCGCGCGGCCCCTGGCTGCAGCCGCGCGCCCCCTTGCGCCCCGGGCTCGCGCAAATGATGCGCAACCCGGCGCGAGTCCGGGTTGCGTGGAAGAGCGCCAGAAGGGCGAGGTTATCTTACGTCCGCGTCCGGCTGCGGATCATGAAGCCATCGTAGGTGTATTCCGCGACCTGCCACCACAGATATTCGTCGTTGCGGAACGACTGCATCGAGTCAAGGACCTTCTTGTAGTCCGCGTTGGTCGCAGCCGTCTCGGCATTGACCTCGTTCGAGGCCTTCAGGCACGCTTCCATGACCGGCTGCGGATACGCCCGCAGCTGGGTGCCTGCCGCGATCAGCCGCTTCAGCGCCGCCGGATTGCGCGCGTCATACCTGCCGGTTTCTTCGACGTTGGCGAGACCCGCGGCTGCGCTGAGGATGGCCTGGTAGTTTTTCGGCAGCTCGTTCCATTTCGCCAAGTTGATCAAGAAGTGCTGCGTCGTGCCGCCTTCCCACCAACCCGGATAGTAATAGAACGGCGCGACCTTGTAGAAGCCGAGCTTCTCGTCATCGTACGGGCCGACCCATTCGGCGGCGTCGATCGTGCCTTTCTCCAGCGCCGGATAGATGTCGCCGCCGGCGATCTGCTGCGGCACGACCCCGAGCTTCTGCAGCGTCCTGCCGGCCCAACCGCCGATGCGGAACTTGAGGCCCTTGAGATCGTCGACGGTCTTGATCTCCTTGCGGAACCAGCCGCCCATCTGCGCGCCGGTATTGCCGCCGAGCAGAGGATGGACGTTGGACTTCTTGGCGAATTCTTCCATCAGCTTGGTGCCGTCGCCGTCATAGAACCAGGCGTTCTGCTGGCGGGCATTGAGCCCGAACGGCACGGCGCAGAACAACGCCCAGGTCGGATCCTTGCCGACGTAGTAGTAGACGGCGGTGTGGCCGACCTCGACGGTGCCGTTCTGGACCGCGTCGAGAGCCTGCAAGGCAGGGACGATCTCGCCCGCGGCGAAGGCCTGGATCTGAAACTTGTTGTCGGTGGCCTCGGAAACGTACTTGGAGAATGTCTCGCAGGCACCGAACAGCGTGTCGAGCGATTTCGGCCAGCTCGCGGTCAGCCGCCATCTGATCTCCGGCATGGACTGTGCGACGGCCGGCGCGGCCACCGCCGACGCGGCCACTCCGGCCCCGGCGACCTTGAGAAATTCACGGCGTCTCATGGATGTGTTCCTCCTGGTTTGCGGGCGTTGCCGCCACGGATTGCGATCTGGCCCTCGTCGCACGCTGTCGAGGCGTCGGGAGCCGGCGACCCGCAAGTTTCGCGGCTAGATTGTCCTCCGCAGGCGGCGCGCGCAAGGGGGAAGCCCGCGACATGACGATCATTTAAGGAACCACGTCGACGTAAAGCTCCATCTTCGGATGGATGCCGCAGAAAACGAGGAACGAGCCCGACGCGGGGAAGGCGATCTCCACGGTTTCGCCCGGCTCCTGGGCGCCGGAGTCGAAGTCGAGCGCGGGATCGAATACTCGGACATTGTGGGTGCGCGTGTCGTTGTTGACGATCCACAATCGCCCGCCGCGCGGAAGCGCGATGTGGGTGGGATGGAAGGCCTTGTTGTCCTGAGACACGGTACTGACCCGCACCGCCGGCGCGCTCGGGCCGCGCTCCACCGGCTTTATCTTGTCCGGCAGCGCGGGGGCCGTTTCGCTCGAGAGCGTGCCGAGGAAAGCGATGAGAGCCGTTCGCTCGCCGTCCGACAACTCGAGATGGCGCGCGACATCCTCCGACACCGTCGCCCGCTCGACCAC
>JBAUOM010000174.1:0-3518 GCA_049579765.1 Xanthobacteraceae bacterium | reverse complement strand
CGTTCACGTTGCTGCGCTGAAGCTCGAGGATGGCCGCGGTCTGCAGCAGGTTCATGTAGGCGGTGGCGGCGTTGAGCAGCGTATTCTGCTCGGTGGTGCGCAGCGTCTCGCGCGCAGACGAGACCTGGCTCTCGGCCTGGCGGGTGCGGTTCGCGGTCTGAAAGCCGTTGAACAACGTCTGGGTCGTGGTCAGCCCGAAGGATGAGACCGCGAGGGAGCCTTTCTGCTGGCTGTAGAGCGCACCGGTCGCCGGCGTGCTCCCCGCCTTGGTCAGGTTGTCCAGATAGACCTCGGTCAAGCTCGACGTGCCGGTGACGCGCGGGCGATAGCCGGACAGCGCCGTGGGAACGTTCTCGTCGGTGGCGCGGGTCGAGGCGCGCTGGGCGTTGAGCTGGGGGTTGTTCCGATAGGCTTCGACGAGCGCGCCTTCGATCGTCCCGGCGCCCGCGCCGCCGACCATGCGCCCATAGGCCGCGACCTCGGCGGCCGGCGACGCGACCGAGAGGGCCGCCACTGCGGACACGGCAAAAGCCGCGATCTGCGCAACCCGCGCAATCGCCCGCCGCCCCGGCAGCATCCCCCGCGACATGCACCTACCCCACTGCACCGCTGTCCGCCCCGAGCGGCGTGGCCCCAACCCCCGACCCCTATGGGGCAATGTTAACCAGAATTGGGCTGGCGAGGGCGCAAGAGCAGTCAAAATGACGCTTTCACGAAAAGACCGCCCTTGGTGCTTTCGCGCCACACTCCAAGCTGTGGAAAAAACGCCGGAAAATGCCCATCTCGAGGGTGCAGCGGTGCTCCGGAATCAGGGCGACCTCTTCGAAATCGTCGGTGCGTGCACGTCTGCACCGCGAACCGCTGGCACCCCCGGATCAAGTCCGTGGCGGGCTTTCGCCGGGAGTTGCGCTAGAACGGGATGACTTTTCTTCGAATCGTCATCCCGATCTAGCTTCTTGTCTGAGCATGATCTTTTCCGAAAACCGCTGCACACTTTTCGGGATCATGCTTTAGAAAACGAAGGCGGGCGGCGCCGCGAACCCCGGAAGCACCGGCGCCACGGCATCGAAAATCGGCCAGCCGCTGACGTCGTCTCCCACCGCGCGGTAAAGCATGGCGCGGCCCGTGGGCGCGCGGTCCATGACCGCTACGAGCCGGCCGCCGTCCTTGAGCTGGCGGCACAGCGCGTGCGGCGTGACCTCGGTGGCTCCGTTGACGAAGATGACGTCGTAAGGCGCCGCGGCCTGCCAGCCTTGCGTCAGAGGACCGGTCACGACCGTCACATTGCCGGCGCCGACCGCATCGAGAGCGTCACGGGCGAAACGGGCGAGCGCGGGGTCTTCCTCGAGCGCAACCACGGAGTGCGCCAGGCGCGCGAGCAGCGCAGACGAGTAGCCGGTGGCGCAGCCGACATCGAGCACGCGATCGCCCGCCTGCACAGCCGCCGCCTGGACCAGCTTGGCCAGCACCATCGGCTTGAGCAGGCGACGCCCCTCCCCGCCGGGCGCAGCCTTGGTGACGGGCACGTCGAGATCGAGATAGGCTAGATTCGCGCTGCCCTCCGGCATGAAGCGCTCGCGCGGAAGCTCCAGCATGGCGGCGACGATGCGCAGGTCGGTGACGTCGCTGGTGCGGACCTGGCCGTCGACCATCATCCGGCGTGCCGCGGCAAAGTCGATCATCGGCGGATTCCGCGAGGGAACGAACGGCGTCTCTTAGCTGCAAGCGGCGTGACAAGGCAAGGCGCCGAGCCGGAGCTTTGCGGTCGGCGGGCGCGCCGAATTGTGCGCACGGCGCAGCGAGACGAATGTCCGGCGCGCGGCGGCCGGCCGGTTGCCGGGCAGGACCCGGTCCTGTATAGCCGGACGGAAGCTTGGAGCGGGCATCGCCCGTCCCGCCTTCGCTGCTTTCCAGGGGCCACGTGGCGGAGTGGTTACGCAACGGTCTGCAAAACCGTGTACCCCGGTTCAATTCCGGGCGTGGCCTCCATTAGAAATCTCAACGGCTTAGGCCAAATTGTCCAGCTTAAGATGCAGCCGCCGATTTGAGCCTGGGGATGCGCTGGGGCTCAGCAAGGAGAGTCACATGGCACCGTTCAAACCCAGGCCTCGACAGCCGGCCATGACCAAAGCGCAACTGAGGGCGCAAGGCGTGCAGGCGCTGGCGGAGGCCACCACACCGATCGTCAAGTTGCCCATGAAGGTCAGACGGCAGTGCGGAGCCTGCGGCGACTTCAGCTCGGTGCTGGTGGAGCCCGGCCAAGCAGTGCCGGCCTTCAAATGTCCGGCCTGCGGCTATCCGGCGACCTGATGCGGTCCGCCATTGCCGCCGAGCATCGTTGAGTTATTCGGCGATTGTCAATAACTTGCCGCGCAGCAGCTCACAAAGCACTTCGCATATTGTGGAGCGCGGCGCTCGCTCTCCCGGGGTAGTGGCCCGGGTGGCGTGTCTACCCCGGGGCGTGCGCAACTCGCGCGGTCAAGCCGCCAACCAGCCGCGGGTCGTTGCGACTCGCGTGATCTGGCTGCAAAACCGTGTACGAGCCGGCGGCAGGAGTAGCCATGGCAAAGGCGACGACGACGCTCAGCGCGCAGGACCGCGTGATCCTGTTCTGCGCCGCGACCGGCATTGATCACGCCGCGGCCGGCATCCTCACGCACGCGATGCAGTCCATGGCCGTTCGCGGATTCATCACCCATGATCGCGAGAGCGGGGCGTATGCGCTGACCGACAGCGGGCGCGCAACGCTCACGGCGATCCTCGAGGATGCCGGGCTGGCGATTGCGCGGGGATAAGAAATCACCCGAGCCGGTCCGGCCGGCCGCTGACCTGCGACAAGGGCGCCGGATGCAACCGCGAAATCGCGGGCGCGATGGAGCAACGGTTCTAACCGTGCCGGCATCCAGCGTGCGGCGACGGCGCCGCCGGCGTCAACTTCGGTCTCAAGACCCGTCAATCGCTTCGCGGCGGGTCGATGCTGATTCCGAGCGTCGCAGCCCAAATGTCCCCCATGACGGCCAAGAACAGCCAAGGCGTCAACATCAGCGGCACGAGCTGCCACTGCATATCGCTCACGTCGAACGGTTTCGGGAATATCATTGCTTGTCCCCTTTCCCCTCGCGCGGCTTCCTGCCACGCGATTGTGGCGAGGGCGCGCCGGTGCGGAAGGGAAGCGCCCGAGGGTCAATGCGGCGAAGGGTGAGCGGCGGCGTCCGATCCGGTTGCCGGATCTTTTGCCGAGCGACGGACTCGGATGGAGAGGAGCGACGCTTTGGGGGGAGCCGGGGAACGGGACATCACGCGGTTCGCCGCCGTCGACATTGCGAGCGGCCAGGCCGCCATCGATCGCTACCTTGCGGAGGGCTACGAGCAGGTGCGCGGCATGTCTTCGCGCTTCGCCGCCGCCATTTGCGGGCACCTCATCCGGCGCCAATCCGAGCTCGCGGTCGGCGGGGATATCGTCGAGATCGGTACGTTCGAGGGCCGCTTCTTCATCGCCATGGCGCTCGGATTGGCGC